>JAQWCF010000106.1 GCA_028706105.1 Candidatus Margulisiibacteriota bacterium | reverse complement strand
TGACAATAAAGACCTTACACATTTGGATGGTAAAGATGCCATTTATGTGACAAGCGAAAGGTACCGTCGCAAAAACCTTGTCAACGGTACCATAGAATCTATGCTGGAAAATCATTTTGAACAAGCCATGTTAACGGACTCCCTGATTATAAACGACAGGAAGGGAGTGACACATCGCAAATTCTATTTTTACCACTGTAAAGATTATAGAAGCAAAGCTCCTCAATAAACTTTTAATGGCCTGTACGGTGCCCTTTGCTGTGCCCGAAGCCGTCGGGGGCAAATGCCGCACGAAGTGTAACATCTGTTTTCGTAGCGGGTTTTTCGAAGCTTTTTGCGGTTAACAGCCGAGGACTGTTTGACGACCAACGGGAGGAGTTCCGCAGGCCCGCAAAAAGCAAGGAAAAGAGCGTTAAACGAAAACTGCGTTGCACAAGGCGGTATGGCCCCAGGCAAAGGGCACCGCCATGGACAAAGGGCACCGCCCCAGGTAAAGGGAGCCACCGCGGACTCTGCAATAACCAGAAAATGAACTGGAATCTACAAATTCACAACCTCTGGGAGTTGTGAATTTGTTAGAGAGATGATATTTTGACTCAAATAAATTATGTAATTTTAAAAAACGTAGCAAACAACCACATCAAGACAGTTTTTCAATTCGTTATCGTAATGGGTGTTTTAAAAGCCTCTGACAATGTTAACATCAGCAATAAAGATCACAACAATTATTTCCTCTGCAATCATCATTATTTCTTGCAACTCAAACAAATCTCAAGAAATGAATAGACTAGATAAGATAGTAGATATTAGTGGGGCCGTAACTTCAAGGGAGAAAATTAATCTGTCTGAAATAGTGGATAGTATTTCTTTTCTAATACTTGAAACAAATGACCATAATATGATAAGCAGCATTGACCCCATTTTTATGAGTGATTATATTTTTAATTATAATATCTGTTTCGACAAAAACGGGAAATATCAAAATAGCATAGGCACTAAAGGAAGAGGCCCACTGGAGGAGCCGTTTGGTGTTTCTAGAGTAGTCCATATTGATGGTTTTTATTATAGCTTAGGCAGTAAATTTATTGAATATGGATTAGATGGAAAACCTACCGGGAATGTAAGAGTAATACACGGAGGACAAGAAAACACTATCGCGGAAGGCCGCTTTTCTAGAATCTCCGATTTTTTTCAACAGGGAAAAACCATATTTCTGTATTCTTTTCCAGATACTCTCTTCTTTTTTAATACTGATTTTGATTTAACAAATTCTGTGTCAGTTGCAGAACCAATTAATATAGACCATTATACACCTCCTCCAATTGGAAGGCTAACACGTTTTATGACAGGCTATAATGACACTACGGTTTTCTACAACTATATCAATGACACAATTTATCATATTGCAGAGGGAAGAATTACTCCATCCAGAGTGGTAATGATTGATCCGAAATACAAAATCCACAGGGATTTTTTCTATAAATATAAAGAGTTATTGATAGAATCAGAAAGGGCTTGGTCAAGCGGAAGATTGGATCAATGCAGGTTGGTGGAGATATCCGATAATAGACCGTTATGCATGGCTGTATATGAGACATCACGATATCTTTTTTTTATAATGACAACTGTGATCAATTTCCCAAAACAAAGGGGGATAGAAAAAGGAGATATTTATGTCATCTATCACGATAAAAGCACAGGTATCACCAGAGGCAGCCAGGCAAATGGTTTTTATGACGACATTCTTGGGCTTGAGTATTTAATGCCTCTCTATGGAGCTTTTGATGATAAGATTGTTAAAATAGTCTGGCCATATGAAATTTTGGACCACATCAGAATTTGTAATGAGAATAATATTGATGTAAATCCTCTGCTGCTCGACTTATCTAAAATAATAAATGAGGATGGAAATCCCCTATTGATACTCGGTCATTTAAAAAATTAACTTAGAAGTATTATATAAATCGCAACATATATGAAAACCAACCTTTTTTTGTGTTTATTGAGTTCCATATTGATAGTAGGATGCAATAGTTCTGATGATAGTTATTTAATTGAATTTGATGTAAATAAAAATTATCCGGTGTATGATATTAAGTTGTCTGATGTTGCAGAGGTAAAGTATATTGAGCTAAAAGGGTTAAATACTTTCTGGGTTAACAATGATATTTCTGCCAAAATCTTAGTTTGTGAAGATTTCATTCTTATAGGAGATAGGAATAGTGTGGAATCTAAACTTGTTCTTTTTGATGCTGATGGGAATTTTATTCGGATAATTGGGACTTACGGACGTGGACCGGGTGAGTTTCTTGAACAATTCACTTTTGTGGTTGATACCTCTGCTCAAAAAATAATAGTGCATTCTATTGACCAAAAACTGTTTATCAAATTTGACTTTACAGGCAATATGATTGATTATCATCAGATAAATGAGCGTTTTTATCAAACAGCGTTTATAAATAATCAAGTTATTGGGTACAATTACCGGTCACGATACTTTAGTTACATTTCTAATACAGTCAAAGGCAGTGGCGTATCTCTTCATGCCTATGATATCGGTAAATTTAAACCACTATCCATTGGTGACATAAAATACGATAGACCATATAACGGTAAGATCGGGTTAATCAACAATCTTACAAAAGTCAAAGATGGGTGTTACATAACCAGCTTCCAGTCTGATACCATTTATTTTGTAGATAGTAGCCTTAGGATTTATCCTAGGTTCGTAAACAAAAGGTATTCAGATGATATTAATATTTCAATCTTCCCAGTGCTGGAAGCAGAAGATTATATCTTGTTCAGTACGGAATCCGAGATGAACGTCGAATGTAAACGAGATATGTTTATGCTGAGGAAAAGGGACAACAAAATTTTCCGACTCAGCAACAACAACTCCTACGCCCTCAACTATAAAGCCAAACTCCTTAACAACGAATTAGCCCTAAATCAATTCACCCTTACTCAAAATCACAACATCGCAGCAGTACTGTTGCCCTACGAGCTCCTTCAAAAAAACTACAGCATATTAACAAATGACCTAAAGAACATAGTCGACAAAATGACAGATAACAGCAACCCAATTCTAGTTCTAATCACAGCACGCACAGGTAGTATCTCTTGTATAAACTAATATGTTCTTGCCTTGCAGGGTCTTGAAACATTTGGAGAGATGCTGCAAAATGACGGAGTAGCTAAGCCTCTGACCGCACCTCTCATCTTTTTTCACATATTGTTGATTACGTGCTTGTTTAATGTGAGATGTTTGCACTTACAAGATGTGATTTGTGATTTTGGTGAAAAGTTGTCACAGCAAATATTTTGATGGTTAATAAGTTGTAAAAAAAGATGAGAGGTGAGGCCTAGGATAACCTCTGCTCCTGAATATACTGCTGGGTTGTTGTTCTCTTATGCTGCCGGTAATTTATTGCAACCGCCAGGCAATGAACTTTAAGCCTCAATACGCTAAGCATTTGCAAAATATGAATTTATCCTAGTGATGAATCTTGGCGGGGTTTTTTCAACCTGCCGGCATCTTTTAGGCTTTTGCTTATGATCCACTCTAGCTGACCGTTGATGCTCCTGAATTCATCGGCAGCCCACTTTTCGATAGCCTTCATGGTTTCGGGGTCTATTCTTAGTACAAATGATTTTTTCTCTGCCATTAAAATTTTGCTATTGATTCAGAGTGCCGGTATTGATAACAGGTGAGGTTTCTCTGTCTCCGCAAAGTACAACCAATAAATTACTTACCATCGCAGCTTTTTTCTCTTCATCCAGTTCGACAATATTCTTTTTCGAGAGCAATTTTAGTGCCCCTTCTACCATACCGACGGCTCCTTCTACCATTTTAATCCGTGCTGCTATAATTGCTGAGGCCTGTTGACGCTTAAGCATTGCCTGTGCAATTTCTGGTGAGTATGCAAGATAACCAATACGTGCTTCAATTACAGCAAGTCCCGCTAATTTAAGCCTTTCGGATATTTCTTCTTCTAGGTGTTTACTCACATCTTCGAAATTAGAGCTGAGGGTAATTGATGCTTCTTCGTCTTCGAATTGGTCGTAAGGGAAAGATCCTGCCAATTTTCTTACAGCTGCATCTGTTTGAACTTTAACGAATTGTTCATAGTTGTCTACTTCAAACATTGCTTTGTATGTATCTTCTACCTTCCAAACCAGGATAGAACTGATTAAAATAGGATTGCCGAGTTTGTCGTTGACTTTGATACGCTCGCTTTCGAAGTTCCTGGCTTTCAATGATACAGATGGTTTTAAAAAGAAAGGTGCAACCCAAAAGAATCCATTATCTTTGAGAGACCCCATGTATGCACCAAAGAGCAGGAATACTTTGGAATTGTTGGGACTTATTGTGAACAGGCCTGCCGAAATAAATATGAAAAGCAGTAAAGATAATACTCCAAGCAGAGGATGTTCATTAGCAAAAAAAATGAATATCCCAGCAAGCAGCAGAGGAGTCATGGAAAGAAGCAGGTAGCCGTTCATAACCTTAATGTGAGTTTCCTTTTTCATGATAATGATATTAATATGATATTACAACAACATCAAAGTTATGATTGTTTATCTATTTGCCAAATTTTTTTTAACTGCATCCATCGGATAAATAAACATACTACTGAAAATGAACGTATTCCCACAATAAATACAGCCTCTTCTAGCTGTGAATTTATCCAAGGGATGGCCCCTGCACGAAGTGTAACATCTGTTTTCGTAGCGGGTTTTTCGAAGCTTTTTGCGGTTAACAGCCGAGGACTGTTTGACGACCAACGGGAGGAGTTCCGCAGGCCCGCAAAAAGCAAGGAAAAGAGCGTTAAACGAAAACTGCGTTGCACAAGGCGGTATGGCCCCAGGCAAAGGGCACCGCCATGGACAAAGGGCACCGCCATGGGCAAAGGGCACTGCCGTGGGCAATGGGCACCGCCACAGGCAAAGGGATGCCTTACAGGTTGTTGATGAAGTAGTGGTGGATTAGTTTGTTGTAATAATTGCCGTACATGTTGTGGTCTGCACCGGGAATCACAAACATATCTATCCTTTTG
>JAQWCF010000105.1 GCA_028706105.1 Candidatus Margulisiibacteriota bacterium | reverse complement strand
TGCCCAATTTCTGGAAAACTTCTAACATTGCTGGATTGCCAGCATACTCATTGAATCGTTTCTGATTAACGGCTAATCTAAAATCTTCATCTATAAGATAATTTCTGAAAAATTCGCGCACCTCATAATATACCTCCGGACTAATGTCTGAGTTGACTAAATACTTATCAAATTCTTCTTGCGCTAATTCGTCTTTTGATTTGAAACGAGAAATACGGCCAAAAATCTTATCAAGTATCTCCCAAAGAGTTATATGGCGGTCAGCTTTATATCCCTGTCTGACACGATCCATTGTAAAGTAATCGTCTGGCTTATTAAATATATTCTCTTTTACATATTGCTCCATTTGTTCATAGTCACCACTATCAACCGCTCCTTTGAACTCAATGTCCTTACATGCAGCTTCTTTGATTGTGCTTTCAAATCGGCTAACATATAGCTCCTTATCTACACGCATTATATTACCCTCAAAATTCATTACCTCCATCATTTTTAAAGGGTCGGGGATATTTATAAGAGTTGGATCTATGTGAGATGGGATTCCACCCCCGTCGCCTCCACCTCCTTTTCCTCTTGGTGGTAATTTTATAATTTCATCATAAGGATATTTTTCTTGGAAGTATTCACAATTAGCAAAAAAATCAAAAAGTTTATAATTTTCTTTTTTCTCTTTTATTTGATCATCTCCATCTGAATGTTTAAAAACATATGTTCTTGTTCCTCGTCCCTTAATTTGAACAAAATCAGTGGGAGAAAAGATTGGTCTCATTAAACAAAGATTTATAAGGTCCTGGCAATCATACCCAGTCGTCATCATTCCAACAGTAACACAAACCCTTGTTTTGCTTGTCTTATAACCATCAAGAAATTTTGAAAGGCCACTAAGTTTATTGTTAGCAAAATTAGTGGTCATATTTTGAGCATTTGGAATATCGGAAGTAATTTGTATGGCAAAATCAGAATTGTATTTACCAGGAAACATTTTCATTGCAAAATCGTTTAAGATTTGCGTAATCTTAGATGCATGTTTTCGACTAACACAAAAGACAATTGTTTTACCAATTTCTTTCGTTATTGGATCGCGTTGCGCATTATCCATGAATGCTTTGACAAATTCAAAGTTAGTTTGTTCTGAAAAGAAATGACGTTCAAAATCTCTTTGATTGTAAATAACCTCTTCCTCTTCGCCCTCTTCTGTTTCTACTTGCACAGCGTAACCTTCATCAGAAAGAAGTTTAGTTGTTATTTCGGTACGACAATCTATAGCAGTTGGTAAAACTAAAAACCCATCCTTCGCACCATCAACAAGCGTATAACGAAAAGTTGGCTCGTTACCATCACAACCAAAAGTTTTATAAGTAGATAAAAGATTACGTCTTTCCATTTCTCTTGGATCACTTTCGTCGATATCTTTTTGAGAAAGATTTTTAAGATAATCTTTTGGCGTAGCAGTTAAACCTAATTTATGACCAATAAAATACTCGAAAATAGTTCGACTATTACCAGAGATAGAACGATGGGCTTCATCGGAAATTATTAAATCAAAATCAGTAGGAGTAAAAGTCTTAAGGTATTTATTATCATGAGAGATACTCTGAATGGTTGTTATTACAACCTCAGCTTTACGCCAATCATCTCTATTCTGTTTAAAAATTACAGCACGATAATCTGGTTGCAAGTAATTTTTAAAAGCCTTTTCGGCTTGGTTTTCAAGCTCTAAACGATCAACTAAAAATAAAACTCGACGTGCGTTGCCGGTTTTAAGATAAAGTTTAATAATAGCTGAAGCAAGAAGAGTTTTACCTGTTCCAGTTGCCATCTCAAAAAGAAAACGATTCTTACCTTCAGAAACTGCTCTTTGTAATGACTTTACCGCATCAAGTTGATATTGACGTAAGAAATGTAAACCAGTATCAGTAATAAAGTTTTGTTTTTTCCCTTCATCAGACCAGCGTGGATCCTGTTCATAAAAAGGGTTTTGTGTTAAGGCAATATAATTATCTTTTAATTCTTCGCTTGTAAGTTTGTCTGTATTTGGATTAAATTCTTTATTACCTTTCAAGCTTTCAAGAGTTGGAAAAGTTGAAATTCTTGTAGGATTACCAAGTTCTTTATCCCAAAAGTAATGAATGTTTCCATTTGAAAGTATAACAAAGCGAACATTCTGACTATTAGCATATCGACGAGCCTGTTCTTTTCCAACAAGAGGATCTTTGTCTTCAGATTTTGCTTCTAAGACACATATGGGAAAATTCTTATCATCTAATAAGAGGTAATCAATAAATCCGGTACTTACTTTTTCAAAATCATCTCCCAATTCATCAATTTTAACATTATTTTCAAGAGTTATGTTTGCTTTCCCTTTTTCATTATCAAAAAATCTCCACTCAGACTCCTGAAGTAGATTATTTATTTTAATTCTTGCTTTCGCCTCTTTATTGATACTCATTAGTAGTATAATATACTTAAAAGTACGATAAATCAAGAAAGATTATTAGTAATCTTTTTCCTATAAGATCATTGGCTTTTTGGGACAAATATAGCATGTTTGGTTAAACCACTCCTCTAAGCACATACCTCTCCATTCTTTACCGTAGATAGTATCGTTTTTGTTAAGATCTGGGTCTTCTATAAACTTATCCATAAAATCATTTGGAACAAGTCCGCAAAAATAATCATCTGTCATTAGTCTATCTATCACTAATCCGAGACAATTACTAAATAATTCCTTGTCAAAAGGTATATTTAACCTCTGTAATATCTCCCAAGGAAGAATAAAAGTATTGGTAAGTCCAAACTCGAACACTATACCCTTGTTTCTACTTTTAAATTCATCGTATTTGTCTTTAAAATACTTATGAATGGTCATAAGTAATGCTGTGTTAATAACCATGTAATACATAAATTCTTTCTTTTTAAGCAATATATGATTGTTCTCTTTTAAAAAAGTTAAATCTTGGACAAAAAATAATTGATTTTGAGAGCCATCTACATGCTTATAAGATGGACATGCTTTTCTGAAAATATCTAAATCTATAGGATATCCATCCTTATAATAACTATAAGTAGGACTAAAACCAGAGGTAGGTTTTTTAATTATCTCAGAAAGATAATTTTTGGGACTTTTTCTATGACCCAAAAAATAAGATATTATAGATTTAATTTTTCCATTCATAAGTCTATCTTACTTTATTTTGCCATATAATAATACTAAACCTGCTATTTTTAATTTCTTTCTATTGTATATATATCTAGACCATTTTTCAATAAACATCCGGCGTCACCACCAGTTTTCCAACAATTACTTCTAATTTGACTTGGCCTGTATTCCTTCCAATAAAATAATCCTGCAACGGTAATTACGATTATTACAATTATACATATTTTAAACCAATTTTCTTTTATAAAATTTTTCATGATGTTCATTATTTATTTAGTAATATAAGATAAATTTGGCTCTATAGCATCCCGAATCATAGAAATGGCTTGATTTCAACTTCTGGAAAAATTAACTTACCACCTATACTTTTATAATAATTATCGCTATAGCCGTACAATTTATATATTTTATTATATTCTTGTATTTTATTATTCCACTGTATTTTATTCATTCTAGTCCGATCATCATCCGAGTCATTAAAGGATATCAATAAGCTATCATACTTAGGAGAAATAAAAATAATACCTGAATCTGGATTATTTAAATACTGACAGCTTGAAATAGTTTCAGAAAGAGACAAGGTAACTGTTTTGATTGTTTTTTTATCTTCACTTAAAACGTCTTCTGTTTTTAAAGAAGGGATACTATTAGCTTGTTTGCAAAAAACTTTTAAGTTTTCTAATGTTGGATTATTTAAAAAATTTCTTGCTATAATTTGCGTCTCACTATCAACAGATGGACCCTTTAAGCATCGCACAGAGGCACCAATCGATTGCAAGTACGCAACATTATGAAGTGGAGACTCGTCCGAATTGATATGACGATAGAATGAATAATCATCGGCAAAAAGGGTAGATGACCAAAAAAAAGCTACAGAACTTTTATATTGAAATTGTCCATTGTCATCACGACGACCAGATCCATAAGCAGAAAAGCTAGAAACAATATCACTCTTAGTATTATTAAATCCAATTCCTCTCATTTTTTCACCAGCTATCTTCCACCCACCTAAATAAGTGGCTAATGTGTCCCATTCAGAGTTTTTAGGTATATGCCAACCATCTGGACATATGTCTCGTGTAAAGTCCTTTTTACTGGGAATAGGCGGGTAGTAATAATAATTAGTAGCTTCATTGTACTGATATAGCCCACCATAAGTATCACAATTAGCAATATCATTATTGTAACAATACTTTTCTATAGTATTATTATTAGTTTGATCAATATCTCCAGAAATATATTTTCCAATGTTCAGATTTCTCTTCATCCAACACTGAGTTCCTATTTTTACTATCTCATAGACTGGATTATTAGTATCACGATTGTCAGTTATAGAAAATACTCCATCACATCCAAGATTAGAAGCTGATGAAGAAGATGGAGCTGGAATTATAGTTTTCGTTTGAGAAGAAGATGATACTTGATCGGTATCTATAATTAAATCTTCCTTAACTTCCTCTTCTGTTGTAATTTTAGACGATGGTGCTACTTCTTTTTTTACTTCTTTATTTTTATTCCAAATATAATACCCAGAACCACTAACTGTCACCAAGCCTAAGATAATTAAACCTATAATTACAGGGATAAATCCTTTTTGTTTTTGATTCATATAATTACGCTAGTGATTTTATTACCATTACTAATAATCTTACCTGTAGCGTTTTATATACAAAAAGCCCACCACAGGTAGTAGCCGAAGCCACTCATACCAGTTTCCTGATATGGCCGGTAAAGACATCCCATGATGGGTTGTTTATTCTTTACCGGACTTCAAGCCATGCCTTTGAAATCCAAAGGTTTAGGCCACTTCTATTAAATTGTAACTACATGATAGCTCAAAAGTTAAAAAATGTGTAGTCTCCATATTTATTGATTTATTGCTTATCATTTGCTAACATTATCACACAATAAAGAATGCTTATTTGCAACATTATGAGGTAATGTGTACACACATATTGCACTTTTATGATAATCTAGAGGCATATGTCAAAAACTATGCCAAAATCAACACAAGAAGAAAAATATAGGTGGATAAAACCCATATTAGAGAAAAATATTAGCA
>JAQWCF010000104.1 GCA_028706105.1 Candidatus Margulisiibacteriota bacterium | reverse complement strand
ATTATCTTAAACGCTTTTTCTTCTTTACCTTTTTCTACAATAACAACCATTCTTTCTTGACTTTCCGAAAGCAATATTTCATAAGGAGTCATGCCAGATTCTCTTTGAGGAACCAAATCCACATCTATTTCTATGCCATGATTCCCTCTTGAGGCCATCTCACTTAAGGAGCTTGTAATTCCAGCAGCACCCATATCCCCCAGCCCGACTACACAGTCAGTTTTTAAGAGTTCCAAACATGCTTCTATTAGTAACTTTTCTTGGAATGGATCTCCAACTTGAACTGAACTTTTATTCTCTGTGCTTTCGTCAGTTAATTCAACAGAAGCAAAAGTAGCACCATGGATGCCATCTCTGCCAGTAGAAGATCCTACATATAAAACTAGGTTTCCTTCTCCCTTAGCAACACCCTTAATCATTCTGCCATACAAAGAGTCTATTTCTTTATCACCAGATTGCACAACTCCCACACACATCGCATTAACTAAGCAATTGTCTGAATAAGAATCTTCAAAATAAACTTCTCCCGCAATAGTAGGAACACCAACGCAATTACCATAATCACCAATACCTTTAACTACATATTCAAAAAGGTGACGACTATTACTATCTTTTGCAATATCTCCAAATCTTAAAGAGTCTAAAGCAGCAATAGGTCTAGCTCCCATAGCAAAAATGTCCCGAATTATTCCACCGATTCCAGTAGCTGCGCCTTGATATGGCTCAATAGCGCTTGGATGATTGTGTGATTCAATCTTAAAAGAAAGACCAACACCGTCACCTAAATCTATAACTCCAGAATTTTCTCCTGGACCTAACAATACATATTCACTTTTTGTTGGGAATTTTTTTAAAACTAATTTAGAATTCTTATAACTACAATGTTCTGACCAAAGTACCGAGTACATTCCTAGCTCATTAATGTTTGGCTTTCTGCCCAATATTTCATTAATTCTGGCATATTCTTGCATGGAAAGACCATGCTCTTTCACTATTTCTGGTGTTATCTCCAAAGCAATCTCCTCCTGATTAAATCTACTGTTTGTTCTTCTGGAGTATTATTCTACCATTTAATTGAGGATTGCATAATAGTGTATCGTCAGGAATATCAGAAAAAGTTTTCTGTTTTAAATAAATTTGATTATTATCAATAAACTCCGAAACCTTGGAAGGAATAAAAAGAGAGATATCTTCATTCATATATCTATATATTTTCACCATGGTAGAAGAAATGTTCATGCCTTTTTGTTCTATTTCAACAATTTTTGCTTTTTTCAAAAAAGTACTATTAATTTCTTTATAGATAACTTCTTTGGGAAAATCTGGTCTATTGAAAACATAAAAAGTCACCAACTCCAACAGTTCTTCAATTTTATGCCAATGCTTAAGGTCTAAAATCACATCATAGCCAATCAAAAGACCAAGGTCAGTAAATCCCTCTTTCATGAAATGCTTAACTGTCTCAATTGAATATGAAATACCCTGCTTCTTAAGTTCATAATCCGAAACTTCAAAACGATGATTATCGGCAGTTGCTAACTTCAACATTGCTAATCTCTGCTCGGCAGTTGCTTTGATGCTTTTAGATAAAGGGTTCTCGTAACATGGAACAAAAACAACCCTGTCAGAATGTTTTAGCGCATGCCTAGCAATGTGCAAATGTGCGTTGTGTACAGGATCGAAACTACCACCAAAGATTATCTTTTTCATACACTATCTCCGTATTGTTTCATGTAATAGTCAGTATACACTCCAGAAGTAACATTTTCTAGCCAATTACTATTATCCAAATACCATTTCACTGTTTCTCTAATTCCATTTTCAAAAATATATTTTGGTGTCCAGCCAAGCTCGTTTTTAATTTTTGAAGCGTCAATCGCATAACGTAAATCATGACCTAATCTATCTTGCACAAATTTTATCAAGTTTTTGCTGGTTTTTTCTCTCCCTAGGGCTTCATCAACTAAATCACATAATAAATTAACAATATCTATATTTTTCCACTCATTATTCCCGCCAATATTATAGACATCACCAATTTTGCCTTTTTCCAAAACCACATCAATTGCCTCACAATGATCTGTGACATACAACCAATCACGGATATTTAAACCTTGACCATAAACTGGTAAAGTTTCTTGCTTAACAATATTATTGATAACTAAAGGAATAAGTTTCTCTGGGAACTGAAATGCACCATAATTATTAGAACAACGAGTTATTAATAATGGCATTTTAAATGTTTCATAATAAGCTCTCACCAAAAGGTCGCTCGAAGCCTTTGATGCCGAGTAAGGAGAATTAGGATTAATTGGTGTTTGTTCTGTAAAATAACCTGTTTCGCCAAGTGAGCCATATACTTCGTCCGTAGAAACATGTAGAAAGCGCATATTCGCATCTTCTTTGTCCCAAGACTCTCTTAATGCATCCAAAAGAACCTGAGTCCCAACAATATTGGTCTGAACGAAAGGTGACGAATCTTTGATGCTTCTATCAACATGTGATTCAGCTGCAAAATGAACTATTCTATTTATTTTTTGCCCATTGGAGTATTTACCTGCAAGAACGTTTAACACTAATTCTTTATCTAAAATGTCACCTTTAACAAAAAAGTATCTTTCATTGTTAACGATTTCATCTAAATTAGAAAGATTTCCAGAATAAGTAAGTTTATCTAAATTTACAATAACCGAATCTTGGTGATTATGTAGGTAATACCTAATAAAGTTTGAGCCGATAAAACCTGCTCCACCAGTAACTAAAACAATTTTCAACTAAATCCCTCCCTAAAAACCCCAAATTTGTATCCAAACAATTCTATTATATAGGTATTATTCTGGTTTTAATATCTTTTTTAACTTTTCGACTGAAGAACGATAAATTCTAGATACTTGCGACTCAGACAAACTTACCTTTTTCCCAATATCCATTAAGGTTAAATCATTGACTGTCTTCAAAGTAACTATTTTTCTCTCCATCTCGGTAAGTTGTTCCATGGCATGCCGTAAAGTTACCTTACTCTCAATTCTACCAGAAAACTCATCTGAATGCTTATTAATGCCAATGTACATATATGCTGCATCTGCAATCCAGGAATATAGTCTACTCGGGTCAGCCTTTGTTAAATATCTAATGTAATCTCTCATGGCTCCATTAATACGAGAATAAGCAAATGGCCACACTGCTGGGTTATCCAATGGCTCCCAAACTCGCAAAGTCTGCAGAAACTCTACTCTGGCAATATTCATTAAATCATCTTTATCGCTGGTTTTCATGAAACCAGGAAGTTTTCTTAAATAATTATTTACTAGGCTTCCAATTTTATAATCAAATTGTTCAAACAGCATTTCACTAAAACGACAAATTAAATATTCTTTTAAATCTATCCCCAGCTCCCTCATGGTTTCTCGAGGCAACTCCTCAGGGAAAGAACCAGACAACCAATTTGTAAGCTTTTTAAGTGCCCTTTTCTCTAATAAATCTACAACTTTAACATCTTTAAAAACTGTGTCTTCACGATACTGGTCGTATTTTTTTTGCAGTAAAACAGCTTCTTCCAAATGTAAGCCCGTTAAAATAACCATAACAAGCTCTAAGGCTTTAGACTTATAACGCTCTTCAACTTGTTTATCTATAACATTAGGAAGACGTTTAAATTCGAATTTAGTGCTAGTCGTGTCTGATGAATCTCCCCATCCAGACATTTCTTTACGAGAAAACTCTGTTTTTTTTGACAAATTTGACATAGTCAAATAATAACAAAAATATAGTTAATTTATAAGTGTTTTGTCTAACTCTTTTTGCTTACAGTGCTTATCTGCAAAAATCATTACTTTTTCTTTTAAAGATGAGTCAGCTAAAATAGAGTCTCTGATAACATCAACAATCTCTGCGTCCTTCAGTAAATCCTCACCAAACTCTACTAATAGAGCATTTTTTATTATATTTTCAACTAAATCTGATTCAGCCATATTTTTAGTTGGAAGTATCCCACACAACTTAATGAAGTCATTTAAATTGTCTTGTTCCGAAGCCATTTGGTGTCGCAAGAACTCATCATTGGCATATAGAACTGATAAGGGGACTTCGTTGGCAAAATCCGTGGTTTGTTGAATATTTTCGTAGTTGTTAGACATTTATTCTCCTGTTAATTCTAAATCATAAAACTATCGTAATTTAATTGCAACTATTGCACTATAAATCAATCGATATTTTTTAATCAATTAGTTATTAATAATGCCGATGGACTGCACTTTTATCTGCGGAACAATTTCATTGTACGACAAAACAGCAAACATTGGAAAATTTCTCTCAATAAAACGTTTGAAGTGTGGTCTCAGTCTAGGTGAACAAAGAATGATTGATGGTTTTTTCAATTTATTAAAGTTTTTCAAATGTTCTTTTATCTGGCCCAAGACACTTTCTCCAAGACCAGGGTCTAGAGCCAAAAAGGAGCCATACTCACTTTGATGAATAGCGCTTATCATGGTTTCTTCTAATCTAGGGTCTATCGTAACAACAGTAACAGTATCTTCTTTGTCTGCATACTGACCACAAACTTGTCTCGCTAAAGACTGTCGTACATACTCAGCTAAAAGATTTGTGTCTCTTGAAACGTGTGCATAGTCAGCTAATCTTTCTAAAATTGTAGAAAGGTCTCGAATACTAACTCTTTCTCTAACCAAGTTTTGTAAAACCTTATGAACTTGCCCTAAAGATAGCATATCCGGCACAAGCTCTCTCACAATCGCCGCGTTAGTATTCTTCACAAGCTCTAATAAAGCCTGAACATTCTGTCTGGTCATAATCTCGTCGGCATATCTTTTGATTGTTTCCGAGAAATGTTCAGAAACGTAATCTACAATTGTTTTAGCAGGAATTCCAAGCTGTTGTAACTTGTCCCCAAATTCAGCATTTACCCAAACTGACCTACTTCCATTAACTGGATCAGTTACCTCTTCACCATCAATTCCTTTTTCTTTAAGCTCAGCCAAAGTCATTCGAACATAATAGGCATTGGTATAACCTTCACCTAGGGCTACTTTTGTTCCGCGAATTTCCACCTTGTATTGATTAGGAGGAAGACTTAAATCGTCCATTACTCGAACGCCCGGAATAACAAAACCCAATTCCTGACCTATTTGATATCTCACCAAGGTGATTCTTTCTAATAACGGACCATTCTGGGATGGCGGGCAGGTTGTCATGACCGGGAAGCCGGATGATGTAGCTCATTCTAACTCGTTGACGGGTGAATACCTAAGTGGCATTAAAGAGATTGCAATTCCG
>JAQWCF010000103.1 GCA_028706105.1 Candidatus Margulisiibacteriota bacterium | reverse complement strand
AATATGGCAACGCCAATCACCCTAGAATATCTTCAAGAGCATCATGCATATTTATTAGAACTTGTAAGCGAAGATAATCTTATCCAGTTTATTGAAGACATTAATTTAGTTGGAACAAAAATAATTCAGAGCAGATATAACCACATGTCAGAACAGTTCTCGGTTAAACAATTAATGCACTTGTTTAAACCTCAAAACGAACAATCCAACAATGACATAAATGTTATTGTTATTCAGGAAATCCTCAAATTAATGAGTAGACCCATATTATTTGACAACCATTTTACTAATCACAACGAAAGACGAGAATGGCAAACTAAAAATTGTGAAAAAAGCTTACTTCCTTTTGTCATCTATACAAAAACAGGAATTAACAACTTTAGCGCTGGATTGATTCTATGCCTAACATACATAGCAAAGGCGAACATCAAAGAATATTTTAGAATAAACATCAATAAAGTAGAACAATCTATATTCATTAAAGTCCGAGAACTTGGATTAGAACCATCTATTATCCAAAAAATAGCAACCCTACTGGAAATAGAAGATCTTATGTATAAACTTTTTAGTGAATGGTCAGAAACTGATGGTTAAGATGTAGACGCAAAAACAACTAACATTAAGATTATAAAAATATTTTTTTTCATATTACAATTACACTCCTATATCTTCATTCCAAAGCTCTGGCTTCTCAGCAATAAATGCGTCCATCATACTCTTGCATTCTTCATCATCCACTACAGACAAAGCAACTCCTCTAGTCACTAAATATTCCTCTGGACCTTGGAACGTTATATTCTCACCTATTACCAACTTTGGTATTCCATATAATAAAATAGCTCCACTACACATATCACAAGGAGATAGGGTTGTATACATAGTTGATTTCTGATAATCGGAAGCAGTTAGCCTGCCAGCATTTTCTAAGCAATCCATCTCAGCATGCAAGATTGGGCTTCCTTGCTGAACTCGTTTATTATGACCTCTACCCACTATTTCACCATCAATAACAAGAACTGCACCAATAGGTATTCCACCTTCAGCTAAACCTTGTTTTGCTTCATCTATCGCACATTTTAAAAATTTATCCATAGATATAGATTATGTTAATGATAATAAAGAGTCAATAACGATAACTAATTCGAATTTGTTTACATCGAGCAAATTTAAATTTATAAAATTTGTCGAGATGGGGTGACTTCCCTCAATGACCTACGGTCACTCGGGATAAATAATATTTAAAATATTAATTTAAAATCCATTCTCCAATAATAAGTTTCTCTTTTTTAGTTTGTGACCAAGATTTAACTTTTACTTCATATTTCCTTGCAATTTTTTGAGATTCGAAACTTTGACTAAACCTTAATTCTACAGGAAGGAATCCTTTTGTTGATACAACAAATCCTTCTTGATGTTCTCTAAATCGTTTATCAACATTATACGTAATTCCAGTATAATATCTACCATTAGATAACTTTAATATGTATAAATGATATTCCATTTCTTAATTATATTTGAATTTGTTTACATCGAGCAAATTTAAATTTATAAAATTTGTCGAGATGGGGTGACTGATGGGGTTTGAACCCACGACAACCGGAACCACAATCCGGGGCTCTACCAACTGAGCTACAGCCACCATATATTATTTTTTTTAATTATTTTTTGCTTTAGCAAAAAATAATTAATACGCAAATGGCGCGCCCGAGACGATTCGAACGTCTGGCCTACGGCTTAGAAGGCCGTTGCTCTATCCAGCTGAGCTACGGGCGCTCTTAAAACAAAACCTAAAACAAGGCTTGAAATTTAGTGGAGCGGGAGACCATTCACTCTCGGATTACATCCTCGAGGACAACCGCTAAACTCTCACTCAAATTCTTTTCGTAATCGCTAAGCGGATTGTTTCTGAACTGGCAAGCCAGTTCTCGACACACTTAACTTTTTAAAAACGAAATTACCTTATTAAAGATACTTTATTTAGTGGAGCGGGAGACCAGTCTCGAACTGGCGACCCCCAGCTTGGAAGGCTAGTGCTCTACCAACTGAGCTACTCCCGCACGCACACCTTTTGTTTTCACAACCGGCACAATATTATAACATGTCTCTCGGATTTGAAAATACTCAAATCACTTAACTTTTGGTAGCTTTAATAATGCCTTTTTTATTAAATCATCAGGGTAATCAAAATCCTCTAATTGGTTATCAAAAAACTTCTGATAGGAAGAAAGATCAAAATGACCATGTCCGGAACAATTAAACAAGATTGTTCTTTCTTTACCCTCTTCTTTTGCCTTAAGAGCTTCATCAATAGCACCCTTGACCGCATGAGCTGATTCTGGAGCTATAATATGTCCTTCTGTTTTAGCAAAAAGAATAGCAGCATCAAAAACAGGCCGCTGATGATAAGCTACTGCCTCTACTAAATTTTCTTTAACTAATTTGGATATTATTGGAGCCATACCATGATACCTTAATCCCCCCGCATGAATAGAGGCAGGAATAAAATCATGTCCTAATGTATGCATCTTCATTACTGGAGCCATTTTAGCTGTATCACCATAATCATAGGCATAAATACCTTTAGTTAAAGTAGGACACGCAGTTGGTTCAACTGCAACCAACCTAACATTCTTTGAACCATGAATTTTGTCATAAGCAAAGGGTGTAGCAATTCCACCAAAATTAGAACCACCACCAACACAACCAATAACTACATCAGGATAATCCCCAACTTTCTTAAGCTGTTCTTTACATTCAAGACCAATAACCGACTGATGCAATAAAACATGATTAAGCACTGAGCCTAGTGCATAGTTAGTATCTTTATTCTTAAGCGCAACTTCCACAGCTTCACTTATAGCTATCCCAAGCGACCCCAAACAATTAGGATCTTCTTGTAAAATCTGTCTACCAGAATCAGTTGTGTTGGAAGGAGAAGAGATGCATTTAGCGCCCCAAGTTTCCATCATTAATCTTCTAGATGGCTTCATATCAAAACTACACTTAACCATATAAACTAATACTTCTATACCAAACATGCTCCCAGCAAGAGCAAGCGAACTGCCCCACTGACCAGCACCTGTCTCAGTTGATAATTTATTGATACCTTCTTTTTTATTATAATAAGCCTGCGCAATAGCTGTATTTGGTTTATGTGACCCTGCTGGCGAAACACCCTCCCACTTATAATAAATCTTTGCGGGAGTGCCTAGTGCTTTTTCTAGCTCATACGCTCTATACAAGGGAGATGGTCTCCAAATAGATAATTTATCCATAATCTCCGCGGGGATATCTATCCAACGCTCTGTTGACATCTCTTGTTCAATAAGTGCCATTGGAAATATTTCAGCCAAAACCTCAGGCGTTGCTGGTTTTAATGTTACTGGATGTAATGGCGGGTCTATGGGGCTACTTAAATCAGCTAAAATATTGTACCATTGCTTTGGCATTTCTTTTTCAGTTAGCGTAATTTTTCTTTGCATACTCAACTCCTAATAATTTATGATATTTATTATGTTACTGTAGATAGTATCATTTGTCTAGAAAGTGGCTTAAAATTATTTTAAACGTAATTTTTGCATATTTTTTAAAGCCAGTTATTGGGAATACTTAACTATAATTACGATAATTTATAAAAATGTTTAATAGTTAATTTTATGGGCATAACTTATAAGTGAAAAATTAATTACTACGCATCAAGGGGGAAACAACCATGCTACATAAAATAATTGCACTAAGAGAAGATAGAAACATATTGAGAAAAACACAAATAGATACAAATGCTACTTTCAGTTCAGATTGTGAAAAATTATTTGATGAGTATGATGCATTATTAAGCTTTATAAGTTTAAATAAAGATGGTTTAGATAGCCCTGTATTTAAAAGAACATACAGTGGCGTAAAAATTCTTATAAAAGCAAAAAGAACTAAACCAGAAACACTTAATCAACAACTAGAAAAATTACAAAATAGCTTATTAAGTAAACTCAAAGAAAACCCAGATGCTTTTGTCAAAATGGCCTTATCGAGGACCAATGTACGTAGCTGGTTATCTGAATTAATAACATTTGATTTTAGTAACAAAACCCCAGAACATGCTAGACCAGCTGGATTTGACGTTGATACCTCACGTAACCTACTTGTTGCAATACTAGCAGCAGAGAAAACAATAAAACAGTGGGAAAGAATAACTCCTAGAGAACTTTCTTATCCGTTCTTCGCCAGTAAAATAAATTTGAAACTGGAAAGCAATCAATTTCTAGCTGAAAGATTTACCGAATTTGCCAATCAAGCGATTAATAACTTCTTAGTTAATGGAAATGACGGGAAAAATTTTCAAGTTATTGCAAAGCTATTACAGTCATATCCTGAAAAAATGAGTTCTCATATTGTAGATTTACTAAAATCTAAATATGGTTATGGCACAAAACTTATAGAAGCTAATGACTTAGAAAAACTTTCTGTCCTCCGACTAGCATTGCTTTTAAGAAATCCTAAAGATAATAATTTCAGATTAATTGGAGAAAATTTATATAAACAGATTCCGCTAGAAAAGAGTCCACTTAATTTAGTAAAAAGTGATATGTTAATATTTTTAAATGCATTAAATGGTCATCTTCCTTCTGATGACCTTATCATTACTGAGGAATTTGTAACTGTAGCAAATAGTACCAGCTTACAAAGAAAGAATATAGCAAACCAAGAACATTTAGGTAAATTTAGTTTAAATTTTTCATTATCAACAAAAACTCCTTATGATACGTATTCTGAGAAGACAAAGAATGATTTCTTTAATCCTGAAAAGGTAAATGCGACATTATTAAATGAGTTGAGCAAGGCTATAGCTGGGATACAATGACTTCTCCACTCCTAACAACATCCTTAAAATAATAACGTAATTCTTTAAAATTATTACTAAGGAAACAAATAATGACAAACTATAAAATAATAAATAACAGTAAAATTCTATCAACCAACAACTTGCCAAAATTATGGTTTGTATATACAATATCCCTTGCATTTTAAATGTCGGGGTATAGCGCAGTCCGGTTAGCGCACTTGTTTTGGGAACAAGGGGCCGCAAGTTCGAATCTTGCTACCCCGACCATTTATTAGCAGTTAGCAATTAGCTCTTAGCTTTTAGCAAATTCCAAAACCTATCATGTTTCAGCAAAATTTATAGCAACAAACGAGCTTGCGAGTTTAGTTGATATACTTACAGATTTATCTGTAAACGAACTTAAGAAGCAAGTTCAGTAACAACTCCGCTTACAGACTGTGTCACAAATACTTCCTCTCTGTACAATTAAATGGGCTACAACCCTTATATTTATTGAGTATATTTGATATAATAGTAGCATCAAAAGGGGGCTAATATGGTATATAAAACAG
>JAQWCF010000102.1 GCA_028706105.1 Candidatus Margulisiibacteriota bacterium | reverse complement strand
AATAGTGAATTGCCGGATAATATTGAAATGGGTTACGATGGCTAAACTGTTAAATTATAAGGAGGATGTAAATGAAATACGGATGTAGTGTCTGTGGGCTGGAGAAATATTCAGAAGATAATCAAGAAATTCCAATGTGTTGTAGTGAAAAGATGTCTCCTTGCACAAAGGTACAAGATGCAGAAATGGCTAAGTTTACTGACAAAGATGGTCCTTGTGATGACGGAACAGGGCATAACAGATAGTTGTTGTTTAATTAATAAAAACACACATAGCAAGTGTCTTGAACAAACTTATTTAAATTGTAACGAAGGACTATTGAGTTTTTACTAGTTAAGATTAAAACAGTCCTGGAGGCACTATTTTGATTCATCAATTAAAACTCAGAAAAAGATTAAAGCCCAAATAAAGGGATTTTATAGCTTGACTAAGGCTCATTAAAAGCTGTAGTTCAAAACAACGCAGAAAATTGTTGCAATATTCATTAGATAAATTCGATAAATAAATAATAAAGATTAGTAATAAGAAAGGTTTTTTATGAATTTAAAAGTAGTATCAGTAGTGAATGTAGCAACCGCAACCTATGAAAAAGAGTATAAAGATTTAAGAATTTTATCAGTTACCTCAGAGGTTAAGTCTATTGCCACGGGAGGTTTAGGAGGTGCGGTCGATGACATGTCTTCAGCATTTCAAGATTTAGGAGCAGATGTTAGGATCGCAGTCCCAGGTTATACTAAATTGCTAAATAGTGGAAACTATCAAAAAGTAGATAGTTTTCGTCTTAATCATTATGGACAGGATGTTGATGTAGATGTTTTGTTTGGTAATCTTCCAAAGACCAGTAATCCTGCCTATGTTTTTAGAATTCCTTGGTTTTTTGAAAGAGGAGGGAGTATTTATCACGATGAGCATGGTAAAGATTTTTTAGATAATGACGATCGGTTTTCAGTTTTTTCGAGAGCTGTTTGGGAACACGTTATTCGTACCGGAGAGAAAGATTGGTGTCCAAATATTTTACATGGGCATGACTGGCATGTTGGTCCTGCTTTTGGATTGAGAGCTTTGTTTGCTCAGGGCAATCCTATGGTTAAGTCTATTGGAACAATGTTTACAGTGCACAATGTTGCCTATAATGGGACGTATGATATGTTCGCTTTAGAAAAATCAGGATTACAGGACTTAAAACATTATGGTGAGTTTTATGGTGGATATAGTTTTTTAAGGATGGGTATTAATACAGCTGATGCAGTTACTACTGTGAGTCCCAATCATGCGTTGGAATTACTTTCAGAAAAAATGAGTTTTGGCCTGTACGGAGACTTTAAAAGGTTGCATTCTATGGGAAGATTTTTTGGAATCATGAATGGAATAAATCAAGAAGAGTGGAATCCAGAAACTAATAAAAATTTGCATAGAAACTATGGGAAAGAAGGTTTTCGGAAAGCAAGAGAAGAAAATAAAAGATATTTAATAGAAGACTATTGTAAAATGCATTATGAACCAGGATTGCCTGTTTTTTCGTTTATAGGCAGACTAACATGGCAAAAAGGAACAGATTGTCTGGTCGATGGAGTAAGAGAGTTCCTTAGCAATAACAATGCTTATTTTGTAGCCTTAGGCTCAGGAGACTCAGCAGTTGAAGAACAGCTAAGATGGTTAAAAAATGATTTTCCGGATCGGATTAATGTGGATTATGGCTTTAAGCCTGATAATAGATTCCCTATACTAGCGGGTTCAGATGTGGCTTTGATGCCATCAAGATTTGAGCCATGTGGTTTGTTTCAGTTAGAATGTATGCGATTAGGAACTGCAGTTATTGGAACTCCAACAGGCGGTATCGCTGACTCAATCATTAACTATAGCTTAAACACTCGAACTGGTAATGGTTTCTTCATGTTTGATGGGGTGAATCCGCATTCCATAGCACATGCTATGCACAGAGCCTCGTATATATTAAAAGACGAGGAACATAAACAAGAAATAGTGAAGCAGGCTATGAGATTTGATTCAAGATGGCAACCTAATGCGGTTAAGTATCTGGATATTGCTTTGAAAATAAAAAATGGAGAACTTAAAGGACCTGTAACTCAAAGTTTTTCCAAGTAATTTTGTTTAAAGTTTAATTATTGTAAAATTTTATGCAAAGGGTTGATTATTGTGAAAACAAAGTTAGTTTCTTGTAGTGTAAATATATTAAATGTCTGTTCAGGAAATGAACCTAGGTTGAATGCAGACTACAAGCTTTTAGAAAAACATTTGTTTGATAGGGTTAATCAGTCATTTAATAATGCAAATGTTAAAGAGATTAAATTGTTTTTGGCCGGAACTTTAATTGATGAAGTTAAATTGATTCAAGCGATGTTGTTTGGAATTTTAAAAGAGATATATATCTCGAACTCGATTAGAGATTCACATGATATATCATTTAATGTTTGGTTAGATGCTTGGAGTTTAAAAATTTCAGCAGTATCTATTGATCAGGGCAATCTAGATGAAATAAAACAAAAGTTGAGTGATAAAAATATAGTTGTTGGTGTCGGTTGGAATTATGATGGTTTATTTTATGAACTTTCCAATAAAGAATATTTTAAAAAATTTAATAATTGTGTCGAGCTTATTAGATCGGATCTTTTGGATGATTTACATAAATCATTGTTTGAGCAAGAAAGTTATGATGCTGTTATTTGTGTAAGTAGTTTATATAAGAAAACAGCTTTTTTTGCAGATGAGACGTTTAGTTATCTAAAAGAAGGGGGTTATTTTTTAAGACATCAACCTGAAAGTGATGACTTAAGGGTAAAAGAGAGAAGAGAATATGAAAACTTAGAACATATAAAAACAGATAACCCTGATAGTTGGTTGTATGTTAAATCAGAAACAAAAGATTAAAGAGTAAACAACCTCATCTTAGTTGTTTTTTCGCTATTTAAGTAAGGTAGTCCCGCCACAAAAAGTACTTGATCGCCTTTATTAAGAAAGGTATTGGAAGTAAGAATTCCTGATAATTTTGCAATGCCATCTTCCTCTAAGTTTATATTAGTTATATCGTGAAATACTGGCAATATTCCCCAAAGTAAACTTAACGCCTTACATAGTTCTAGGTGGTTGCTAAGAGCAATAATTGGAAAACGTATTTTGGCAGTAGAAAGAACAGAGGCAGTATATCCGCTCTCAGTAATAGCTACCACTGCTTTAATGTCTAAATCATTAAATAAGCTGGAAATAATGATGTCTTGATTAGTTGTTATACTTCTATCCTTCGGGTCAATTAGCATGTTTTTTAATAATTCGTAATATAAGGTACTTTGTTCAATTTCAGCAGCAATTTTTTCCATAATAGCGACTGCTTGAATAGGAAATTTTCCAATGGATGTTTCACCAGAAAGCATAATAGCATCGGCTCCATCAAGAATAGAATTTGCAACATCATTAGCTTCTGCTCTTGTTGGAATAGGGTCATTTATCATGGATTCCAACATCTGAGTTGCAATAATTACTGGTTTTTGGGCTATATTTGCTTTCTTAACTATCATTTTTTGAGCAAGCGGAACCTTTTCTGGAGATAATTCAATTCCAAGGTCTCCTCTTGCAACCATTATGCCATCAGCTTCTTTAATGATTGCATCAATTCTATCGAGAGCTTGTGGTTTTTCGATTTTTGCAATAATAGGAATACTCTTTCCAAGGTTTTTGAGTATTTGTTTAGCCTCTATAATATCTTCTTCTGATCTTACAAATGAAAGAGCTAGATAAGAAACATCGTTTTTTACTGCAAATTCCATAAATTGCTTATCTCTTTCTGTGATGGCAGGAGTGCTGACTTCTGCTCCAGGAAGATTTATTCCTTTACGTGAGGATATTTCACCTCCGTTGATAACCCTGCAAACGATCCTGTCATATTCAATAGATATGGCACGAAGTCTAACTTTTCCATCATTAATAAAAATATCATCATTGATTTTTACATCGTTAGTTATGTTTTTGTAATCAACAGGGATGTGTGTCTTTTCAGTTTTTTCTGCTGTTGATAAGATTATTTCTTGTCCATCCTCAAGTAATAAAGGTGGACTAAATTCTCCCAGGCGAATTTTAGGTCCCTGAAGGTCAACCATTACGGGAATGTTACAGTTTTTTTCGTTAGAAATTGTCCTGATAAGGTTGATGGTTTCAAGGTGTTTATCAATGTTTCCATGTGAAGTGTTAACCCTGAAAACATCGACGCCAGCATCAATTAATCTGGTTAGCATTTCTCTGCTGTCAGTAGCTGGACCGACAGTTATTACAATTTTTGTACTATTGGGTTTTTGAATATTTTTCATATCACTACTTATAATAGCAGAGTGGCATTATTTGTGTAATAGCTATTTGCTATTTAATAAACGTTCTTATTCTTTGTTTATGCTCTTTTTCTTTTTCTTCTAGTTCTTGTTTACTGAATTCTAAAGGAGTTGTGATTTGATATTTATTGTTATCTACTTTGTTACCAAAATTTTTGTCTTCAAAAACATGGTTTATTTTTATTAAACAGCTTGCGCCTACAACCGTTGCACCAAATCTTTCTACAAGCTCAATAGTCGCATTTAAGGTGCCTCCCGTTGCCAGAATGTCATCAATAATAAGAATTCTGTCGCCTGGTTTAATTAATCCTTTTCTGATAGCCATTTCAAGTTGTTCTGCGTATTCCATTCCGTATATTTTGCTTTCGATGTCATCACTTAATATTTTCTCTCTTTTTTCTGCTAGGACTATGCCTGCTCCAAGTTTCTTTGCAATAAGTGCTCCGAAGTGAAACCCACGCACAGCTAGAGAAACAACTTTATCTATTTTTTGGTTTCTATAAGGCTCAATCATGTAGTCGCAAGCGGAGTTCATTAGTTGCTGATTAGCAAGTATATGGTCAAAGTTTGTCCATAAAATACTACCCCTTAGTTTGTTAATATAGACAAGTATTTCTTTTTTTAGCTCATCTGTACTAAATGATAAATAGTTAGGTGGAGTTATAAGAGGAGAGCTTATTGGGGTGCGTGAGGGGTGAATAGTTTCATTTTGAAAAAGATAAGCAGAAACATGCACATTTTCTGCAAAAGCAGCATCATAATTTGGATTTATTGCACTTACGTTTGAGATGAATGAACATGTGGCACCACAGGACTTGTTGCTACTTCGATAATCTTCTAAAGTTTTTATGGTGTCATATAATGTTTCTCCTGAGGTGGTAATTTCATCAACAACGCCATATACTTCGTAATCAGCAGAAATAACACCTCTAAATATTTGAAGGTACTTAATCTTGTTGTCATCATGAGTAATATCAACTGACAGCATTTGTCCTGGCATTTTATGCCCTTCGCCTGCAACGACCAGAGGCAGCCCAAGCTGATGTGCAATTAGTTCTGCAAATATTAACCCCTTGTCTGCAATACCAATAACCTTGGTTACACCTTTTCTATTGAAATGTGCAGCGAT
>JAQWCF010000101.1 GCA_028706105.1 Candidatus Margulisiibacteriota bacterium | reverse complement strand
GGATAACCTTCATTTGGTTTGCCAAAAACACAGCCATAGTTTGGACTAATTCTTTGTCGTTATTATCAAAGCCACAATTACTATTAAATAATTGGAGAATACCAATAAATTCTTTATCAACAGAAATAGGGATTTGTAAAAAATTATGAACTTTATCAATGACTTCTGGAACAAAAATCCTACAATCATTTTCACAAGGCACATTAGATAAAAAAGGTTTCAATAAAATATCTTTATCTTTAATTTTGATATCTTCTTTAACAATTAAAGTTGGAGTGCTTTTATCGTTTGTCTGCCTAGCATAAACATCAGCAAGATACCCAGGTTTCATAACTACAAAACAAACAACTTCCGGATGAAACATTTTATACAAAGAATCAACAGTTAAACTATAAATATCTTCATTCTTGTAAAGTGAGTGTGCATGTAAGAAAAACTCAGTAAACATGTATCTAATTAACTGTTGGTCCTGTAGAATCTCCTCAACTTTTTCCTTTTCGACAATCAGGTTATGGACAGTTAGGTTTATTTTGTTAGCTATTGTCCTAAATGGACCAGGGTGAGGAGAAAGCACATTAAAGAATTTGCCCTCGATAAACTGGTCTAATCCTTTTAACACAATACGAGTTTGAACCTTACAATAAATAAAAATTGAAAGTAAGCTGATTGCTAATAATAAAATAATAAAATTTCCCATTATATTTGATACACTAACCTTGTTCTTTTTATCTCAATTATATCAATATAAGGTAACTGTGAGAACAGCTTGAACGGGTTTATTTGTAACTGAGGAGTATTAACCATTTTAATAAGATATTCCTTGCTACCTAAATCGATGGTACTAATAATTTTATCTGCAAATTGCCTAGTAAAAGAGTTAATTTCAGAGTTTTTACCTAGATATACTTTATAAACAGCCGCAGCCAAATGTTTGCTGAACCATTTTGAGGGATACTTTGTTTTAACTACTTTATTAAAGACTAATTTATTTTGTTGTTTATCCAATAATGTTTTTTCAATATTTTCAGTAGCTATTTCTTCGGTCAAGGTTACATGCAAATATTCATTTAGTCCTTCCATCCCTAGAGGTAAAGGCTGAATTAGATTAAGCCTCATTTTTTTATTAAAGCCTTGGGTATAAGCCACTGGAAGGTTA
Organism: Candidatus Margulisiibacteriota bacterium; assembly: GCA_028706105.1. NCBI lineage: Bacteria > Bacillati > Candidatus Margulisiibacteriota > Candidatus Margulisiibacteriota bacterium. The sequence goes on along the minus strand of JAQWCF010000101.1, from coordinate 4,319 downwards.
GCCATTCTGAACACTTTTTGCCAAAAGTTCATTAAATCCAAATGCCCAATATACTTCATTTCTCCTTTTTTTTGATAAGAGATAATATAGTAGTATTCTTTTTCCATATCTTAATAATATCTTATTCGGTCCTTATCGCACAGAGTCTTTAACATAAAGATCAAATAAATGTTTATAGTTTTTGGATTTGCTTGCTGATAAGCGGTTATTTGTCATTAACTACCCATTCCCTTTTACCCATTAACCATTTACAATTTAAATATGTCAAAAAATCTTTTTGTTGCAGCAACCGCTCAAAGTGATGGAAAAACAACAACATCTATAGGATTGTTTAATGTTTTTCGAGAAAAGAAATTCAATGTTGGATTTATCAAGCCAATAGGGCAAAGATATATCAGTGTTGATAATGAGCAAATAGATAAAGATTCTTATCTAATAGAACAAATATTTCAGTCAAATTATAATATTAAAGACATGAGTCCAATCGCCATTCCCTCTGGATATACCACCAAATATATTGAAAACCGTCATGATTTAAAAGAAGAGTTACTAGATAGATTAGACTATTCCTTTAAATGTATAGCTGAAAATAGTGATATTGTGATAGTCGAAGGAACAGGACATGCAGGAGTTGGCTCCGTGCTTGATTTAAGTAATGCAAAAGTAGCATCCTTAACTCAGTCCAAGGTAATATTAATTGCACCAGGTGGAATAGGAAATACTATTGATGAAATAATGCTCAATAAAGCTCTTTTTGATAAAGAGAATGTTGAAATTTTAGGCGTAATTATTAATAAAGTTTTAGAAGATAAATATGAAAAGACTCAAAGGCTCGTTACACAAGCACTTTCTTATCAAAACATCCCTGTCTTAGGCTTTATTCCATACAAAGAAGCGCTTTCCAGCCCCAATATGATGTTAATTCAGGAAAACCTTAAACACGCAACTTGCATTAATGAATGTTCAACCTCTTATAAAAATATTAATAAAATTGTTGTGGCAGCTATGACACCAAAAAAAGTTGTTAATTATCTCGAAAAGGGTAGTTTACTCATCGTTCCTGGTGATAGGCATAGTGTCATCGAAGCTGTTATTTCTGCTTCAGCCTGTCTTCCAGAAAAACATGTTAGAGGGATTATCTTAACTTGTGGCGTAATGCCTAGAAAAAAGACCATAGATTTAATTAAAAGCCATGACATTCCTATGATTGCAGTCCCTTATGAGACTTATGAAACATCCAAAATGGTTAGCAAAATACTGGTAAAAATTAATCATAAAGATACCTTTAAAATTGATATCGCCAAAGATCTCATAAAAAAATATGTAAATATTGACGAAATATTAGAAAGACTGTAACTGACCTATGCCTCTTTTTCTGCTAAAATCACCTCACTATGCAACAAGATTTTATTAAAGTAGTTGGGGCTAAAGAAAACAACTTAAAAGACATTTCTGTTACTATCCCTAAGAATACTGTAACTGTTATTACTGGTGTAAGTGGTTCAGGCAAAAGCTCCTTAGCCTTTGACACCATTTTTATTGAAGGACAAAGGAAATATTTAGAATCTTTATCTTCCTACGCTAGACAATTCTTTGGTCAATTCAAAAAGCCTGATGTAGAAAGAATAGAAGGATTATCTCCCTCTATTTCTATTGAACAAAAAAGTGTTTCACATAATCCCAGGAGTACAGTAGGAACATTAACGGAGATTTATGATTACCTAAGGTTACTATATTCATCTATAGCTAAACCCTTTTGCCCAGAATGTGGCAAACATATCGAAAACCAAACAATTGACCAGATTGTCACTAAGGTAAGTAGTGAGTTCCAAGGCAAAAAAAGCGTTATCATGGCTCCTCTGGTCAAAAACCAGAAAGGTGAATTCCGTAATATTATTGAGAAAGCAAGGCAAGATGGTTTTCTAAGACTGCGCATTGATGGAGCATATTTCCACCTAGATGAAGACATAGTTATAGATAAAAATAAAAAACATACAATTGATTTAGTTATAGACAGGATTGTAATTGAAGAAAGTAAATTAGCTCGAATATTTGAGTCAACCGATATAGCACTGCAAGAAGGAAATGGTTTCTGTACAATAGAGATCGACGAAAAGGATTATTACTTTAGCACACATTTTTCCTGTGCTGATTGTGGCATAAGTTTGCCGAAAATTTCACCTAGCCTTTTCTCTTTTAATAATCCACAAGGTGCTTGTCCAACCTGTAAGGGCTTAGGCGTTACTATGGACTTTACGTTAGATAGTTTCTTTTATCATAAATCAGTATCACTTAAATATTGGCTCAATTACATTGGGGGCTTTTATGTTGTAAAACCATTTACTAAAGAACTGAGAAAATATGCTAAAGATAAAGAAGTAAGTTTATTTCAACCAATAGAAAACATCCCAAGAGAGTTTCTAGAAGGAGTTTTTTATGGTGATGATGATTATTTTACTATTGGTTTAAGAGATATGTTACGTATTCGTTTTAGAGAAACCAAATCCGAATATCGTAAAAAAAATATGGAAAAAGCTATGGATCAATCACCTTGCCATGAATGTGGAGGGAAAAGGTTAAGGAAAGAAGTTTTGGCAATGAAGATTGAAGATAAAAACATCATTGATTTAACTGAATTATCTATTCGTAAGCTACTTAACTTTGTTACAAAGGCTAATCTTACACCTCGCGAGGAAGAAATAAGTAGACAAGTAATCTTAGAACTAAAGAACAGACTCTCATTTATGCTTGATATTGGACTAGATTATCTGACACTAGAAAGGGCAGCATCCACACTTAGCGGCGGAGAAGCACAAAGACTTAGGCTTGCCACACAAATGGGTTTTGGCCTATCTGGAGTGCTTTATGTTATGGATGAACCGACAATAGGATTGCATCCCAGAGATAACGATAGGCTCATCGTTGCACTTGGAAAGTTGAAAGACTTAGGAAACACTCTAATAGTAGTTGAGCATGATAGAGACATTATGCTGCATGCAGATTATTTGATAGAAATTGGACCTGAAGCAGGTAGTAATGGCGGACAATTGATGTTTGAAGGCAAACTCGATGAGTATTTAAAAACAGATAACTTGACCGCAGATTATTTGAATCACAAAAGAAATGTTGTTATTTCAGCTCATCCAGATAGACAGCCTTACGGTGAAATTGAGATTAAAGGTGCCAAAATGCATAACCTTAAGGGAATTGATATTAAAATACCTCTAGGACAATTTACCTGCGTTACTGGGGTGTCGGGAAGTGGGAAAAGCACACTAATATTCGACGTGTTCTATAAAAATATCAAGAATTTTAAATTTACTAATTTGTTTTCGTTAAAAGGTGGACCTGAAGATAATTATACAGAAATAAATGGCATGAATAATTTAGATAAGTTAATTGTTATAGATCAAAGCCCAATTGGTAGAACACCTAGAAGTAATCCAGCAACTTATATTGGATTATTCGACAAAATAAGAACAATGTTTGCTACAACTAAAGAAGCAAAAAAAAGAGGCTATAAACCCGGACGATTTTCTTTTAATGTACCAGGAGGTAGATGTGAGGCCTGCAAGGGTGATGGTAGCATGAAAATAGAAATGTTATTTTTACCAGACGTTTATGTTCCCTGTGATGTCTGTAAAGGAAAGCGTTATAATAGCCAAACTTTAGAGGTTAAATACAAAGGATACAATATTTCGGATATTCTGGAGATGCCTGTGGCAGAAGCTGTTGAAGTTTTCGTTAATGTTCCCTCGATTATGAAATACCTAAAAATGCTTTTAGAAGTTGGACTTGATTATATAAAATTAGGGCAGAGTGCTACGACCTTAAGTGGCGGTGAAGCTCAAAGGGTAAAATTAGCCTCAGAGTTAACTAAAACTGCTACGGGTAAAACTCTCTATATATTAGATGAACCAACCACTGGACTGCATTTTGCTGATGTTAATTTACTACTAAAAGTATTGCAGAAGCTTGTTGATAAAGGAAATACTGTTTTAGTTATTGAGCATCATACAGATGTAATTAATTCCGCTGATTATATTATAGATCTTGGACCTGATGGTGGCGAAAAAGGTGGGGAATTGGTTTATCAAGGTAATCTTGGGGGTATTAAGAAAGTTAAGAAATCACATACAGCTAAATACTTATAAATTAAAATTACTATCTAATTAAGACTTTGCCCCTCCTGTAATTACATTAACCCACATTTTCCTCCCACTTACGCCTCAAAACCCTTAGTGACCATTTAAATGTATTGTATTTTGAGACTAAATCCTTACCTTTATAAGGGAAGGTGCTATTCACCCGAGCTTAGC
>JAQWCF010000100.1 GCA_028706105.1 Candidatus Margulisiibacteriota bacterium | reverse complement strand
CCCATTTAACTCTTTTTATCTAGTCTCCTTTTTATTTCTATTATCTTTTTGAAATATTCCTTGCCCATGCTAAGCAGCTTTTTTACCCTTAAATCAGGGATACCATGTTTAGGTATACACACAAAAATTGTTGCTCTAAGATTTCTCAATCCATTAAACCGTGATAGAATTGTTTATTAAATAGGAGGCGATGAATTTAAATGAAAGTTAATGATCTTAAAAAAGAAGGCAGTTTAGTTACATTAGAGTTGGAAGAAAATTATTCAGAACTTTCCAGTTATGTTGATATTAAGTATAAAAAAGAAGTAAAGAATCTTAAAATCCCTGGGTTTAGAAAAGGTAAGGCACCTAAAGGTATTTTCATTAGTTATTATGGTAAAGAAAAACTAGATTTTGATGCATTGATTGATATGCTTAATGCAAAATACCCTACGATTGTTCAAGAAAACAAGTTGGAAGTTATCGATCAGCCTAAAGATTTTGATATTATTCAATTAGAAGAAGATAAACCAATTAAAGTTAAGTTATCTGTTGAAGTAAAGCCAGAAGCAAAGATATCCAAATATAAGGGACTAAAATTAGAAAAAGAACTTGTAAAGGTAACTGATGCAGATGTGCAGGCTGAACTAGAAGCTTTAGCGGATAAGCATATAGAATATGATTTTGATGATGGAGCCAAGATAAAAGAAGGAGATTTAATTACCGCTAACATCAAAGCAGTAATCGGTTCAGAAGAATATGCTCCTTGGACAAGAGAAAGTGATGTATTTAAAGCAGGAAAAAGTATTATTGGACCTAAGTTTGACGAGGCTATTTATGGACTAAAGGCTAATGACGAAAAGACTTTCTCCATAGAATTTCCTAAAGACGCACCCAATAAAGATATCGCACACAAAGCAGTTGAATTCACTGTAGTAATAAATAAAGTGAAATCAGCAAAAGTACCTAAAATTACCGATGAATTTATTGCTGAACAAACAGAAAGCATGTCTTTGGCTGACTTTAAAAAAGAAACAGAAGAAAAGCTAAGAGCGAACATGGAGCTTGCTTCAGAAAATAAATTAAAAGAAGACGTTTCTAAATGGGTAATCGAAAATGTGAAAGTTGATGTTCCTCGAGTAATGATTGAAAGAGAAATAGATTATTTAATCAAGAGGATGGAAAATGGTCTGCGCATGTACAATATGGGAATTGAGAGTTATCTCAATATTGTTCAAAAGTCTATTGATGACCTTCGTAAGGATTATGAAAAAGAAGCAACAGACACAGTGCAATTAAGATTAGGGTTGGAAGCGATTGCTAGTCTTGAGGAAATTAAAGCAACAGACAAGGACATTGAGGAAGAGATTGAAGAGTCAATAAAAGACCAAAAAGATGAATCAATTAAGGCTGATTACCGTAAGCAATTAGAGTCAGTACGAGAAAATATTGCTGAATCAGTAATCAATAAAAAGGTTATTGATTTTTTACTTGAAAACGCCAAGATAAAGAAAAAAAATAAATAGAAGAGGAGTGACAGTATGAATTTAGTGCCTATGGTCATTGAGCAAACTGGAAGAGGAGAACGTTCTTACGATATTTATTCACGTTTACTGAAAGAGAGAATTATTTTTGTAGGCGGAGAGATTAATGATGACACAGCTGATTTAATAGTATCTCAATTGCTTTTTCTAGAGGCAGAGAATCCAGAAAAAGATGCGTTTATGTATGTGAACAGTCCAGGTGGAGTTGTAACTGCTGGCTTAGCTATTTACGATACGATGAGATATATCAAAACTCCAGTGTCTACTATTTGTTTAGGTCAGGCAGCTAGTATGGGTGCAATTTTATTAACAGCTGGAGCTAAGGGCAAAAGATATGCATTGCCAAGCTCAAGAATAATGATTCATCAGCCGTTAGGAGGAGCTCAAGGTCAAGCTACTGATATTGAAATCCAAACTAAAGAAATTTTAAGATTAAAACAGTATTTAAATGAGATTTTGGTTGAGCAAACAGGACAGCCAATGGACATTATTAAAAAAGATACTGATAGAGACTTTTTCTTGTCTGCACAAGAAGCTGTGACCTATGGCTTAATTGACGAAGTTTTAGTTCCTAAGGTTTAATAATGGCAAAAAAAGACAAAAAGATTTGTATTTTTTGTGGTGTTACAGAGCAAGAAGCTGATTATTTCTTTAAAAGTGATTTTGAAGGATATGAAGATAATTATATTTGTGATAAATGCTTAGAAGCTGGTCACGAGATAATCAATCAAGCAACAGCAGGCAAAGATTTTGAATTAAAAGTAGTGAAGCCTAAAGAAATCAAAAAATATTTAGACCAGTACATTATTGGTCAAGATAGAGGTAAGAAAATTATTTCTGTGGCGGTGTATAATCATTACAAGCGGCTACTACATGTTTCCAAAGCACTTAGTAATGATGTAGAAATCCAAAAGTCAAACATTCTGTTGGTGGGACCAACTGGTTCAGGGAAAACTTTGTTTGCTCAGGTTTTAGCTAAATTACTTGATGTTCCATTTACCATAGCAGATGCGACGACCTTAACGGAGTCAGGATACGTTGGCGAAGATGTAGAGTCTGTTATTTTTAGATTATTGCAGATTGCTGACGATGATATTGAGAAAGCAGAAAAAGGAATAATCTACATTGATGAGATAGATAAGATTTCTAGATTGAGTGAAAATCGCTCGATTACTAGGGATGTTTCTGGTGAGGGTGTTCAGCAATCCTTACTTAAGTTGTTAGAGGGAACTGTTGTGAATGTTCCAATGCATCCAGGAAGAAAACATCCACATGATGATTTTGTTCAAGTTGATACTAAGAATATTCTCTTTATTTGTGGCGGTGCTTTTGACGGTTTAGATGAAATTATTGAGAAGAGGATGAATAAAGGCGTTATTGGATTTTTAAGTGGAGATGGTGTGGATGAAAAGGAACAAAAACAAGTAGAAACAGAAGACCTGATAAAATATGGAATTATTCCAGAGCTAGTTGGTAGGCTACCAATGATTTGTTCTTTGGAGGCGTTAACGGAAGAAGAAATGGTGCAGATTTTAACTGAACCTAAGAACGCTTTGGTCAAACAGTATAAGAAATTAATGGAATATGATAATGTAGAATTAGATTTTACTGCAGATGCATTGAAAGTAATTGCGAGATTGGCAGTTGATAAAAAGATGGGGGCAAGGGCTTTAAGGGCAATCACTGAGCAATTGATGTTGGAGTATATGTACGATATTCCAGATAACGAAAAGAGTACTAAGACCGTGAAGATAAAAATAACAGAGAAAGATATCCTAGGCAAGTTCCCCAAAGCAGAGAAGCTAGGGAAAAATGTGGCATAAGAAATATCCATTAATACCGTTAAAAAATATAGTAATATTTCCTAATATCATTGTCCCTATTTTCGTGGGCAGAGACATTTCTTTGCAGGCATTGTTAAGTGTTGTCAAAAATCAAGCCAGCAAGACCAAAGAAATCGTTTTTGTTTTACAATCGGGGGGTCAAGATGACCCTTCTGGCGAAGACTTGTATGGTATAGGTATTTTAGCAGACCTCACAAACATAAAGAGGCTGGATAAGAGTACTTACAAAGTTTTAGTTAATGGTATGCAGAGGGTCACGTGGAAGCATTTAGAGAATAATGGTAAGTTTTTTAGTGTTAAACCTATTATATTAGATACTGTAGATACTTTAACCCAAGAACAAAAAGAGGTTTATCAAAACAAAATTTCTATGACCTTAAAAAAATATTTAACGTTGCATAAAAATATTTCAGCAAAGATTATTCAGGAAATGATTGAAGGTTCCTCACTTGAGCAGATGATTTATGTTGTTACTCATTTTTTAATGCTTCAGGTTGATAAAAAACAGAGAGTTTTAGAAGAGAATAATTTACAAATTAGAGCAGATATTTTGTTGGATTTATTGGAAGCAGAGACAGAAATAACGGAACTGGAAGATAATTTACATGTTGCAGTTAAAGAAAGAGTAGAGAAAAGCCAAAAGGAATTTTATCTAAAGGAAAAAATAAAAGCTATTCAGGAACAATTGGGTTCAGGTAGTGAATATATTGATGAAGTAAACGATTATAAAGAAAAAATAGAGGCTTCTCGTATGCCTGACGAAGTTAAAAAGAAGGCACTAAGAGAAGTAGGTAAATTAAGAAATTTATCTAATATTTCAGCTGAAGCTGGGATTGTTAAGGGTTATTTAGAGTGGTTATTGGAAGTTCCTTGGGTAGTAAGCTTTAACAAGGATGACTTAGACATTAATTCTTGTCGTCGGTTATTAAACTTAAATCATTATGGTTTAGATAAGGTAAAAGAGAGAATAATTGAGTTTTTGGGGGTAGTTAAATTAACAGGTAATGTGCAAGGTTCCATTTTGTGTTTAGCAGGACCAAGTGGTGTTGGCAAAACGAGTATTGTCAAATCAATAGCTCAAGCAATGGGTAAAGATTTTTTTAAGATTTCACTTGGTGGATTAAATGATGAATCAGAATTAAGAGGTCATCGAAGGACTTATGTTGGAGCTATGCCCGGGCGGATAGTTCAAGCGCTTCACTCCACAGGAACTAACGATACAGTAATACTTTTGGATGAGATAGACAAAATTTCCACTAGACTTAACAGCAATCCTTCGGCCGTGCTTCTGGAAATTTTAGATTCGGAGCAAAACAAACAATTTTATGATTATTATTTAGAGGTTCCCTATGACCTTAGCAATGTCCTTTTTGTCGCAACAGCAAACAATGTACAAGATATCCCTTCGCCTTTGCTTGATAGGATGGAGGTTATTAAGATTAGTGGATATTCTTTGGAGGAAAAGAAAAATATTGTTAAAGAACATCTGTGGCCAAAATTAGTTAAAGCACACGGACTAGATGTTAATGATCTTGAAATATCCGAAGCAGCGATAATAGAAATAATAATCAAATTCACAAATGAGTCAGGATTAAGGCAGTTGGAACGAGAGTTGTCGACGATTATTAGAAAAATGGTTTTGGAAAAATTGGCTACAAATAAGAAAATGAAAATAACCATGAAAATGGTAGGTGAGTTATTAGGGTTTTCCAAATACGCCTATAGTAACATCCCTGATAAGCCAACCGTGGGTACGGCGATTGGTTTAGCTTATACTGAACGGGGTGGGGCAGTCATGCCGATAGAGGTTTCTGTTTTTAAAGGTAGCGGAGAGCTAAAGCTTACAGGCAAAATGGGTGAAGTGATGCAGGAATCAGCACAGGCAGCTATAAGTTATGTGCGTTTTGTTTCAGAGCAGTTGGGCGTAAAGGGAACATTTTATAAAGAGCTAGATATTCATATTCATGTTCCTGAAAATGCAGTACCCAAGGATGGCCCTTCGGCTGGTGTGACTATTGCTGTTGCTTTGATTTCGGCGTTAAAGGGAGAGAGCGTTAATAATAATGTAGCAATGACAGGAGAGATTTCCTTGCATGGTAAAATTTTGCCAGTTGGTGGACTTAGAGAGAAGCTAATGGCAGCTGAACAAAACTCTATTAA
>JAQWCF010000099.1 GCA_028706105.1 Candidatus Margulisiibacteriota bacterium | reverse complement strand
GATCAAAATCCACCTAAAGAAGCAATTGATTACTTCCGATTTCATTATGAAAAAAACTTTAGCGGTGGCGCAAATGTCCTTGATGATATAAGAGTTCATTTAGGTAAAATGGGATACGAGGGCATTATAAAACGAGCAGATGTTGAATTCACAGAGTATATGGAAAATAGTTTATACGGAGACGAAAAAGGTATGAGATAATACCTTTTTTTGTCGAATACTTATAATTCTAATTTTATTTAATCCTAATATATATTTTTTAGGAGGGAATATGAACGGATTAAATGATAAAGATGTAGTTGAAAGCAGGAAAAAATATGGTTCTAACGAAATAAAGAGCAAAAAAAGAAATACTTTTTTAGGATTACTAATTGAATCATTAGGAGATCCTATAATTCGTATTTTACTAATTGCTTTAGGAATAAAAACAATATTTTTATTAAAAGATTTTGATTGGTATGAAACAATAGGAATTGTAATTGCTATTTTTTTAGCGTCATTTATCTCTAGTATTTCTGAATACGGTAGCGAGAAGGCATTTGATAAATTGCAGGAAGAATCCTCTAAAGTTAAATGTCGAGTTAAAAGAAACAATAAAATTATGGAAATTAAAATAGATGAGGTAGTAGTAAATGATATTGTAATATTAGAATCTGGGGATAAAATCCCGGCTGATGGTATTATTGTTGAAGGAAATATTAGCGTTGATGAATCATCCTTAAATGGAGAGACTAAAGAAATATATAAAGAAAAGAATGACACTGTTTTTAGAGGTACAGTTGTCTATAGCAATTATGCTTTAATGAAGGTCAATCATGTAGGAAATGCCACTTTTTATGGTAAGCTTGCGGAAGAAATACAAGAAAAACAAGTTGATAGTCCACTTAAAATAAGATTAAGAAAATTGGCACAGTTAATAAGTAAATGCGGATATGTTGGAGCTTTTTTAGTTAGTTTTTCTTATCTTTTTTCAGTAATTGTTATAGATAATGGTTTTATTATTAGTGAAATAGTTGAAACGATTACTAATCCTAGTGAAATTATTGGTCATATTTTATATGCCCTTACTTTAAGTGTAACTATTATTGTTGTAGCGGTTCCGGAAGGTTTACCGATGATGATTACATTAGTTCTTTCTTCAAACATGAAAAAAATGCTTAAAAAAAATATTTTAGTTCGTAAATTAGTAGGAATAGAGACTGCAGGTAGTTTGAATATCTTATTCACAGATAAAACCGGAACATTAACTAAAGGAAAACTTGAAGTTGTAGAATTTATAAGTGGTTCGTTAAAACGTTATAAGAATATAGAGGAGATAAAAAAGGCTAATCTCTATGAGATTGCTAAATTATCGTTAATAGGTAATAATGCAAGTAGTCTAGAAGAGGGGAAAGCTATTGGAGGAAACATTACAGATCGAGCATTACTAATGTTTGCTAAGACGAGTTTATCCATAAAGAAAACTAAAACTGTTCCTTTTAATAGTAAAAATAAATATTCTATTACCACCATTGATGATGTTAATTACATTAAAGGAGCTCCTGAAAAAATATTGCCTTTTTGTACAAGTTATTATGATGACAACGGAAGAGTAAGAACTTTATATAACAAAAGAGAAATAAATAATTTCATAAATGAAAAAACTAAACAAGGAATAAGGGTTCTTGTAATGGGAACTTATACTAATAAAAAGTGTGTTACCCTAGTAGGAATGGTATTAATAAAAGATGAACTTAGAGAAGATGCAGTAAGTGCAGTACAAATGGTAAAAGATGCTCATATTCAAATTGTCATGATAACTGGTGATAATAAAGAAACAGCCTATAATATTGGTAAAGAAGTTGGATTAATAGAAAGTAATGATGATCTTGTTTTAACTAGTGATGAATTAGATCAAATGACTGATGAAGATATAGGTGAAAAATTACCTAAAATAAAAATTGTAGCTAGGGCATTACCTACTGATAAAAGTAGATTAGTTAGAATTTGTCAATCTTTAGATTTAGTTGTTGGTATGACAGGAGACGGAGTAAATGATGCTCCTGCTATCAAAAAGGCTGATGTTGGGTTTGGTATGGGAAGTGGCACAGAAGTAGCTAAAGAAGCTAGTGATATTGTTATACTTGATGATAGTTTTATGTCAATTGTTTCGTCGATATTATTTGGAAGAACTATTTTTAAAAGTATTAGAAAATTTATAATATTTCAATTAACAGTTAATTTGTGTGCTGTAAGTTTATCAATTATAGGACCGTTTATTGGGGTAGATACACCAGTTACTGTTATTCAAATGTTGTGGATAAATATGGTTATGGATACTTTAGCAGGATTAGCTTTCTCGTTTGAACCACCATTAAAGGAATATATGAAAGAATATCCTAAGAAGAAAGATGAGTCAATTATAAACGATTATATGATGGGAGAAATATTATTTACTGGAATTTATTCTTCGTTATTATGTATTATATTTTTGAAATCTTCATTGCTTCACTCATTTTTTAGACTTGATGATATTTATATAATGACAGCTTTCTTTGGGTTATTTATTTTTATTGGAATATTTAATAGTTTTAATGCTAGAACAAATCGCCTTAATATTTTAGCAAATCTTTTAAAAAACAAAATTTTTATTATGGTATTACTGCTTATTATTGTGGTTCAGTTATTTTTGATTTATTATGGAGGAACATTATTTAGAACATCAGGATTAACTATAAAAGAATTATTTGTTATGATATTATTAGCTTCTACTGTAATACCTGTTGATTTTTTAAGAAAAACAATTTTAAGGTATAAAGATCAAGTTGGTGGAGTATAAAGTTGTTAAAAATAATATTTTGTAGTAAAATATTATTATAATTTAAAAGTGGGGTGTAGTATGGCATTTATAAGTCCAGTATTTATATTAATTTTAATTGGAATACCATCAATTGTGTATTTACTTATTAAAAAATCAGTTGAGGCAAATAAAAAAGGTGATACTGCCAAACAATGGTTTTATATATGGTTTATTGTAATAATTACACTATTCTTATTTGTGTTATTGTTATCATCAATTTAAAAAGACCTATGAAGGTCTTTTTTGATTTATTATATTTTGAGCAGTAATAACACCACTGATTGAGGCTTGCATTAATCCTCTTGTAATACCAGCACCATCCCCGATGGCATATACACCTTTAATAGCGGTTTCTAAATTATTATCAACCATTATTTTAGACGAATAGAATTTTACTTCTACACCATAAAGAATTGTTTCTTTTCCTGATATACCAGGACAAATTTTATCTAATTCTTCAAATGTTTCTAATAAAGCATTTAAAATTCTAGCAGGTAGTACATATGATAAATCTCCTGGGACTGCATCTTTTAAAGTCGGTTTAAAAGTTAATTTTTTCATTCTTTCAGGAGTAGATCTTTGACCTTGTTTTAAGTCATATAATCTTTGGACCATAATTTTACCACCAGTAAGCATATTACCTAATCGGGCAATATATTTACCATACTCAATAGGTTCATTAAAAGGTTCAGTAAAGTGTGCGGAAACTAATAATGCAAAGTTAGTAAGATTACTTTTAATTTCATGGAAACTATGACCATTTACACATGCTAAATCATTATCATAGTTTTCTTGTGAGACAAATCCACCTGGATTCATACAAAATGTTCTTACAATATTTTCAGTTGTTTTAGATGTGTTATATATTTTAAATTCGTATAATTCGTTAGTGAAATAATCAGTAATCGATCTAGGAAGTTCTACTCTAACACCGATATCAACTTGATTATTTTGAGTTTTAATATTGTTTTCTTTACATTTTTCAAATAACCATCCAGAACCACTTCTACCTACTGCGAAAATTATATTATCACATAAGAACTCTTTGTTTTTAGTAATGACTTTCTTTACTTTATTATCAATTGCAATATCTATAATTTCTGTATTTACTAAAATATCAACATTCTTATGACTGGCAATAAAATCATACATTTTTTCCATTATAATAGCGCTTTTCTCAGTTCCTAAGTGTCTTATCGGACATTTAACAAACTTTAATCCATATTTACTACATTGGTATTCTGTTTTATCAGCGAATTCTTTATTATAAACAATCTCGCTATTGCCACCATATTCTAGATATATGTTATCTACATATTCGATCATTTCATTCATTTTAGAAGTACCGAGATAATCTTCTAACCATCCACCAACATCTTTTGAAAGTGATAACTTACCATCAGAGAAAGCACCTGCACCACCAAAACCACAAGATATGTTACATGGTTTACAAGATACACATTGTACTGTTTTCTTTTTAGGACAGTTTCTAACTTTAATACTTTTTCCTTTATCAAACATAACAATTTTTGTGTTTGGATCGTTTTTTAATAATTCTAAAGCACTAAAAATGCCTGCTGGACCACAACCTATTATAGCAACATCATAATTCATTTTTATTACCTCTCTTCACATTAACATTTTAACATAAAAACTATGAAAAGTCTTTTTATTAGTACCACAATATGGTAAAATGTTGTTACTAAGGGATTTTGGAGGTATATGTTGTGGATAATCTAAAGTTAATCGTTTTAAACAATTGTCGAGAATTAGGAGAAAGGGTAAATGAAAACATCGCTGAAATAAGAGATGAAGAAGCAAATTATATTATACCAATCAAAGAAACGCGCTTTAATAATGGTGAAGGAAAAGTGGAAATTCTAGAGTCAATAAGAGAGAAGGACGTTTTTATTTTGTCTGATATTGGAAATCATAGTTGTACATATCGAATGTTTGGATACGAAAACCACATGGGTCCTGATGAACATTTTCAAGATATTAAAAGAGTTATATACGCAATGAGAGGTCATACTTCAAATATTAATGTTGTTATGCCTTTACTTTATGAATCAAGGCAACACCGTAGAAAAGGCCGTGAATCATTGGATTGCGCTAATGGTCTTCAAGAATTAGTGAATTTAGGAGTTAAAAGCATTTTGACTTTTGATGTTCACGATGTTGGAATTCAAAATGCTGTTCCACTAAAAGCATTTGAAAATATCTTCCCTACTAATACTATAATTAGTGAATTTATAGAAAAAGAAGAAATAGATTTAAGAAACTTAGTTATAGTAAGCCCCGATACCGGCGCAATTGATAGAGCTAAATTTTATGCGAATATTTTTAAAGCGAATTTAGGAATGTTCTATAAGAGCAGAGATTTAACTAAAATTGTAAATGGAAAAAATCCTATTAAAGAACATAAATATATCGGTGATGATGTAACAGGAAAGAATGTTATTGTTGTTGATGATATTATTGCCTCAGGTGATTCCATGTTAGATGTTTCAAGAAAATTAAAAGAATTAGGGGCAACTAAAATATATATGATCGCAACCTTTTCACTATTTACAGAAGGATATGAAAAGTTTTCGGAAGCTCACAAGAGGAGGGAATTTGATAAAATATATTCTACTAATTTAAGTTACGTCCCAGAAGAAGTTAAAAAGTTACCGTGGTTTGAAGAAGTGGATTGTTCTCATCAAATTGCCGAAATTATTCATTCATTAAATTGTG
>JAQWCF010000098.1 GCA_028706105.1 Candidatus Margulisiibacteriota bacterium | reverse complement strand
TGATTAGAAAAATTTAAATCTCCAACTGGAGCTCTTACACTCATCAAAATATCACCCTTTTTTGCCATTTTTGTGACTTTTCTTGTATAAGTGTCTATAGTTGGATAAAACACCCCGAACGTTCTATTCCCTTGTAAAAAAGGTACCCCATCATTATCTGAATAGTATTTTGATTCAGGAGATTGTCCTGCTATAAAATCAGCAATTTCTCTAAATTTAACTATCATAATTAACATCCTCTAATTGAGCTTTTATTTCATCTTCTAGATTTTTTCCTTCAGAAAATAGAGTAGCAAGGTTGGTTTTGTATACATTCATTTTTTCTTCAAATTCTTCTGGAGTTAGTTCTATATATTCTATTTTTACATCAAAAAATTGACCAGCACTAAACGAATAATTCTTTTCTTTTATTTGATCATAAGTCACTGAAACAGAAAAATCGTCCTCAACTTTATGATCAATAAACATATTAACAATTCTATCTAATTCACCTTTTGAAAGAACTGTTTTCTGGTTTTTACCAACTTTAACTTTTTCACCTAGTTTTGATGCATCCATTAACAATACTTCACCATTTGTGTTTGATTTATCGATAAATAAAACAGATACATTTGTACCAGTATTAGCAAAGATGTTTGATGGCATAGAAATAACACCACGAAGCCATTTGTTATCAATAATTTGTTGTCTAATTTTCTTTTCAATCCCAGCTTGAGCAGTAATAAAACCGGTAGGAACAACAATCGCAGCCTTTCCTCCATCTTTTAGTGAATATAAGATATGTTGAATAAAGCAAAGATAAATTGCCATTGAATCTTTTTTAGCATTTGGAATCTTAGGTACTCCTGCAAAGAATCTTGTAGTTTTTTCCCACTTAGTTTCAATTTTGTCTCTTGTAGATGAGAAGTCTGTTTTGAAAGGCGGATTTGAAGTTATGAAATCAAACTTCTTTAATCCTGAAGTATCATCACCTTTAATTCTATAGTGAGCTGGAGTTTCTAATGTATCACCTTCGATAATGTTTTCTAATGATTCTTTTAGGCTATTTAAAAGCATATTGATTCTTAAAAATCTCGATGATTTTTGAGAAATATCTTGTGTATATACTCTTGCTTTATTACCAAATTTTCCATCGCCTAACTCATTTGCCAAGTGTAGGACTAGTGACCCTGAACCAGCTGAAGGGTCATATATTTCATAAATTTTGTCTTCAACAGGTGACATATGAACTAAGATTTTAGCAATAGCACTAGATAAAGCTTGAGGTGTAAAGTACTCGGCATAGGTTCCACTAGCAACATTATAATTTTGGATTAAGTATTCAAAAATAGTACTGAAGAAATCATAGTTTCCTTCGATTGTTTCACCAAAATCAAATCTATCTCTTGTGATATATGAGAAGATATTTCTTGCAAAAGCATTTCTTTTTGACGACTCTACTTTATCCGTAATTTCTGTGAACAAAGGTTTCTTTTCACCACCAGCAGTTTCTACACTAAATGACTGGTTTTCTTTGTAGTTTGATATTCTAACTAATGTTTTATCAAATTGACTATAAAAATTATCGTCTTTAATATGCTGAACTAAATAATCTATTGTATCTTCATATTTAAAAGCCACATCTTGTGGATATGAAGCATAGAATGCGTCGAGCATATCATCTTCATTTTTAATTACTGATTCATATTCTAAGCCAGTGTCTTTACAAAACTTTCTAAGGTTAGCCATGAATTTATCATTTAAGAACTTATAAAGGAATACGGAAGTAACAACAACTTCTTCATAAGCAGTATTGGATAATCCATTAGTTGAACACAAACCTTGTAGGTCATCAATAATGGATTTTATATTTTTCTCTAATTCTACATAATTTTGCATATTTATAATCCTCCTAAATGCTTTCTTTATAAAGAAGTAAGTTTACATATAACATTTCAAGAATCTCATCATAAGAATCTTTAATTTTCTTGAATAATTTTTCTTTGATTAAAAGAACAGTTATCTTTGCTTTTGTGGCATCAATGAAGCCTTTTTTACCTTGAATAATTAATGCATCATCGTAAATAGTATCCTTAATATTATCGTAGATCACTTTTAAGAGACTTTCAATATCTGATCTATCTATGTTTGTTTCTAAAACAGCATCACTTAAAGTTTTGACGAATGCAAAACTTCCACCATAGGCTTGAGATAATCTATCGTTTTCTTCATTAATTCTTTTAGCCTCTTCAAGAGCTGTTCTTAATTCATCTGATAGTTCATCTATCGTTGCATAGTCGAAAACTTGAAGTTTTTCAAAAATCTTCTTAAGTAGTTCTTCTAGTTTTTGAATTTTAATATCTTTTTTGTTTTTATTCTTTTGAACTTCCCTTTGGAGTTCAGTTAGTACATCTTTAACTTTATCAAAATCAGAATCCTTCAGCATAAATTTACCTAAATCAAGGATGGTGATTTTTGTTTTAATAAATTCATACACCACTTTGATAACCTCTTCATTATTCATGATATCAAGTGTATCAATAACCTTGCTTGATAAATTAATAAATGAGATTCTATCGTTAACTGTTTTTAAATACTTATTGACCTTATCATCATCAATTAGTTTTGAATATTCCTCAGCTCTTGAAAGTTTGAATTCAACTGAGCAATCTTTCACACCAGTTAAAAGTTTTCTAATCTTTAATAAAGCTTCTTTGTTGAAGTACTGCATCATATTCACAAATATTTCAATATTATCTACTGTAATAAATTGTTTTAACTCGGCTGACAACTTATCAAATTTCTTCTTGATATCTTCCTTATCAACAACAAGACCAGATAAAGATACTTCATCATCACCATCTACGTTCATGTCAGCTTCAAGTTCTTTTACATAGGCATCTAGTGTGCTATTATATTCTTTTTCAATATCAACAAAGTCTACTATATAGCCATATTGATAAACTTTACCTGTAGGACTCTTATATGGCCTGTTAACACGAGAGATTGTTTGAAGTAAGCTTTGTGCTTTTGGTCCTCGTAACAAGTACATTTTCTTTAGTCGTTTCACATCATATCCTGTCGTAAGCATATAATGAACAACTAAGATATCAGGGTATCCACTTTCTCTAAAGTTGATTTGATGTTGTTTGTTTAGTGCACTTTGAACTGCATTATTTTCACTATCAGACATTACAAGGCCACTTGTTAATTTACTATTATTCTTAAACCATTCATTGATTTTTCTTGCTTGCTCATTTGAACGACAGACAATCATTCCACCTATTGTATTATCAGTGTTAACTAGTCTAAATTGTCTGAAATCCCTCTCAATATATTTAGAAACACCTTCTATATAATCATCAGATTCATAAACATCCTTGCTATCTAGGTTTTGATTTTCAATATCAAGATTTTCTTTAATCTCAGCTTTTGCAGCAGTATCTATTTGTTCTTTTTTAATTCTTAATGTATATCCGTCAGCAATTGATTTATCGTAGAAATACTTATGAATGTAATCGCCAAATTTTAAGTTTGAACGTTCCTTCCTAGTTAATAAAGGTGTACCTGTCATAGCTATGTAAATACCGTTAGAATCACAAGTCATTAGATTCTTGAAAAATTCACCATGAATACTATAAGATCTATGCGCTTCATCAACAAAGAAGATTCTTTGAACTTTTACATTGTATACATTCTCAATGACTGGCATCTTTGATTCTTCCATTAACTTATGTATATTCACTACACAAATAGTCCCAATGCCGTCATTATCTTCATCAAGTGGTTTTTTCAATTCTTTTGCAAATTCAGTCTTACTTGAAACATTAGTAACTACAAAACCTCTATTTGTAAATTCTGTTGTTGCTTGAGTCATTAAATCAAGTCTATCTACTACAAAAAAGAACCTAGTATTGACATTCTTTTTAGCAAAGTAATCAGTGATGACTCTGATTGAATATGCTGAAAGTGCAGTCTTACCAGAACCTTGAGTATGCCAAATAATACCGTTTTTATCTTTCTCTCCAAATCTCTTGATGATTGATCTTGTAGCGAAGAATTGAGGATATCTCATGATGTGCTTTTGTTTAATTGGAATTTCCTCTTCTACGTTTGTAGTAGCATTACGTACTTTTTTAATTTCAGTTAGGAACATAATTCCATAACGTAGCATATAGAAAAATCTTTCTTTATCATATAGAGATGTTATGAATCTATTACAAGGTGTAAGATCCGAAAGATTAGTAGCGAATTCTGGTGTAAGAGTTTCGTCTGGATTATATCCCCCGTCTTTTACTATATATTTAATTGTATCTTCATCGATTTCTTTTAATTTGTAGTTAGAGTGGTATTCTTTTATATCTTCTCTAAAAAATGAGAATGTAGTGTTTTGACCATTTGGAGTTGTATAGAATGATCCAGCTTTAACTTCATCAGCTATATCATCATCAGCATCTTCATATTCCATATTGTTAGAGAAAGAAATAAGTTGAATTAAATTAAAATACTTTTTATAGTCATCGTTCTTTAATCTTTTATTAATCATTCTCTCAAATTCAACTTGAATTCCACCGCTGTTATTAGGATGTTTTACTTCTAAGAACGCTAAAGGTATACCATTAATTAAAATATTGATATCGGGTCTAAAAGAACCTTCTTCAGTTCCTTCTTTCACGCTAAATGGTAGCTCATTAACAACTGCAAAATCGTTGTTTTTATAGTCATCTAAATCCATTAATCTAATTGGATATTCAGAAGAAACTAATCTTTTATAAAACTCTTTACCTAAGTCATTATTCTTAATTAGAGTGTTAATTTCTGCTATTAGTGCGAACAACTCTTCATCTAAAATTTCTCTCTTATTGATTTTTTCTAAAGCCGTTTTAAATCTATCTATAAAAATTTTAGTTTCAAAGTCAACCCTGGCACCTTTTAATGTTTGGTATTCATATCCTAATCTTAAAAATTGAATGGTTGCTGGAAATTTTACTCTTGTATCTTCATTAAAATGTAACATTATTCCTTACCCTCCAGGTCAATATTATTTGCTTTACAAAGTTCAACAATTTTTCTCTTTATTTTGATCGTTGGCTCATGTTTCCCTGTTTCCCATCTATTAATAGATGCAAAAGAAACATTAAGCAAGTCAGCAAATTCTTGTTGAGATAAAATTAGTTTCACTCTTAATTCCTTAACTAGTCGTTGGTAATCCATAGTTACCTCCCATTATTAACGTTTATACTTACTCAATATTATAACACATTTTTATCAAATTTTCTATAAATTAGTCTATTAATACCATATTTATATCCATTTTGTCTCAAATCGTTAAATTGTAGGGTAATCGTTAAATTGTAGGGTAATCGTTAAATTGTAGGGTAATCGTTAAATTGTAGGGTAATCGTTAAATTGTAGTTATGTTTAGGTATAAAGCGACTAAAAATTCATTATAAACTTGCGTTTCTATGCTTGCTATAAATTGGTGGTAAATGGAATATAGGGATTTTCGCCCTTTATTCCAAATAAAAAAGGCCTGACACTTTTGTATCAAACCTATGCATTCAATATGGTGGAGGCAAAGGGGATTGAACCCATGACCCCTTGCACGTCAAGCAAGTGCTCTCCCGCTGAGCTATGCCTCCAATTTAGCTTTTAGGCTGTAAATTGGGCCTAATAAGCGTTTTTTCGTTTCA
>JAQWCF010000097.1 GCA_028706105.1 Candidatus Margulisiibacteriota bacterium | reverse complement strand
ATTTTTCTACGTTTCACTCGCTAACTTAATCTACAGCTCTTTTCGTACAGTGCCTATATTTAAGAGGTATAAAACAACTCAAATATAGAAGTTTTTATTTTTTGTGAAAAGTTATTGAAATATTATTAAAATACCAATTTTAGTTTTTAGTGTGTGTTTTCTTGTATTCACAAAAGGCTCCCTCTTGAGAGGGAGCTGTCGAGCGTTAGCGAGACTGAGGGAGTGTTATCCCCCCTCTTGAGAGGGGGCTAGGGGGAGTGTTCTTTTCGGAATGGTGTCAATAATCGTTAATATTGGTGTTGTTTCTGTATAATTAACGATTATTTGACATAAAACAGTTAATATTGTATTATTTTAAGCATGATTAACGAGCCAACAAAAAAATATATCACGAAATTGAGAAGCGAGTATCTTCAGCTTAAGCGGGAGAAGGAGTCCTTACTGCAAATAATATTTGAGGCAGAGCTTCCTGAGGGTGTCTACAATTCCAATGCAATAGAAAATTCTACATTAACGATTAAGGAAACGGAAAGAATTTTACTAGAAATGGAGGTTTCTAGAAACATTAGTTTAAGAGAAGTTTTTGAGGCCAAGAATCTAGCAAATGTAAGTGAATATATTAAGATGCAAGTTGGGAGTATGGAGCTTTCCAATGATTTTATTTTATTGTTACACAAGATGTTGATGTTAAATATAAGAGAGGATATAGCTGGAAGATTTAGGTCAAAAGGAGAATATGTTCGAGTTGGAACGTACGTGGCATTAGATTCTGAACAGATTGAAGAGTTAATGCGAGACTTATTTGTGGAGTACTTGGGAGATGTAAATAAATATTTTATAGAGAAAATTGCAATGTTTCATTTAGAGTTTGAACATATTCATCCTTTTATAGATGGTAATGGCAGGATTGGTAGACTGTTAATTAATTATTTATTACAGCAACTTGATTTTCCACCCATAATTATTAGAAACAAAGAAAAGCGAAGGTATTATAAGTCCTTTGAGCAATATGATGTTAATGAGTCAACTAGTGAAATGGAAAAAATTATTTGTCTGGCATTGTTAGAGTCTATGCATAAAAGATTGGCCTATTTAAAAGGTAAAAGAATAGTAACTTTAAAAAAATATTCCGTAGAAAGCGGAGAAGATTTTAATAATATGCTTAATATGGCTAAGAGGCAGACAATAAAGGCCTTTAGAGAAAAAGGTGTTTGGAAAATAGGCATTGAATATAAATAGAAAGAGAGCGATAGCTTAGTCTAAAGGAAATAATCCTTTAGTTGAAAAGTTAGGATCAGAGGTAACATTAATCCCCAACTTTCTTAAACCAGCCTCGTCGCCAGCAGTTGGTATATGGGTTGTGTGCATTTCGCAGTTTTTAAGTTCTTGTAGCTTTTCTAACGCTACCTGAGCTGATGGATTTGACGCAGCACAAATGCTTAGTGCAATAAGTGTTTCATTTAGGTTTAAATTGACAGTTTTACTAGTAAAAATCTCAGATTTTAGGGCGTTTATCGACTCTAAAACTTGAGGCGAGAGAAGGTGAATGTTATCAGGAATACCTGCTAATAACTTGATTGCATTTAAGATAACACTGGAAGCGACGTGGATGGTTTTAGAGTTTTTGCCTGTTACAATTGTTCCATCTTTTAATTGAATAGCTGCACCACAATAAATCCCATGATTACCTTTGTTTTTTTTCTCGCAATCAATCGCTGCTTGTCTGGCAGGCAGCACCACTGGTCTGTCTTCAGGTGTTAAGTCAAGAATTTCCATTAGCATTTGAAGCTTATCGATGCTTTTTTTGTCGCAAATACCAACAATGTATTCTGTTGTGTGTCTGAAATATCTTCGGATGATTTCTTGTTTGGCTGCTTCTCTTACTTTTTCGTCATTTATTATACTGAATCCAGCTCTATTTACACCCATGTCTGTTGGGGATTTGTACATAATTTCCTTGCCTTGTATTCTTTGAAGGATTTTTTTTAAGATAGGAAAGGACTCAACGTCGCGATTATAATTAATGGCTTTCTCGTTATATGCTTCTAGGTGATGTGGGTCTATTAAGTTGAAGTCCAGCAAATCAGCAGTGGCTGCTTCATATGCTAGGTTCACTGGATGGTTCACTGGTATATTCCATATAGGGAATGTTTCAAATTTTGCATATCCGCTTTGATTCCCTCGTTTATGGTCATGGTAAAGTTGAGATAAACAGGTAGCCAATTTCCCACTACCAGGTCCAGGTCCTGTAACTATAACTATTGGGCAAGTCGTTTGAATGTAATCATTAGCTCCATAGCCATCATCACTTACTACTAAGTCTAGATTTGCTGGATAGCCTTTTGTGTAACGATGTGTGTAAACTTTGATGTTTTGTCTTTCAAGCTTCTTTTTAAAAACATTTGTTGCAGGTTGATCGTTATAACGAGTGATTACAACAGCGGTAACTGCTATCCCCCATTCTTTTAAATTATCAATCATTTTAAAGGCATCAACATCATAAGTTATGCCAAAGTCGCCTCTTACTTTTCTTTTTTCTATGTCGTCGGCATAAATACAAAGGATGATGTCAGCCTTTTTCTTGAGATTTTGTAAAAGTCTAATTTTTACGTTTGGATCATAGCCAGGCAATACTCTTGCAGCATGATAATCATAGAGAAGTTTGCCACCGAATTCTAAGTAAAGCTTGTTGTCGTACTTTGCTGCTCTTTCCAGAATATATTCGGTTTGTTCTTTTAAATATTTGTCATTGTCAAAAATAATATTGTTAACCATGTAATAATCTCCCAAGTTAATTATAAGCCAATTAGGCGTATTCGGCTAATGCTTAAGATAACAAAAACATTAAAATTAAGTAAACAATTTCTAAATTACTTTGATTTATTTGTTGG
Organism: Candidatus Margulisiibacteriota bacterium; assembly: GCA_028706105.1. Taxonomy (NCBI): domain Bacteria; kingdom Bacillati; phylum Candidatus Margulisiibacteriota; species Candidatus Margulisiibacteriota bacterium. The sequence continues at coordinate 2,854 of JAQWCF010000097.1, read as the reverse complement.
TTGTTACATGAATAAAGGAAAAGTGACCGATAGGGAGGAAGGGTGTTATACTATATATATGAGCAAAAAAATCATTATATATTATTCTTTTGAAGGAAACACAAAGTTCATTGCAGACTATTTAGCACAAAAATTAGATGCAGAGATTTTAATGCTAAAGCCAGAAAAAGAAATCGGTACTCATGGATTTATGAAATATTTTTGGGGTGGTCAGCAGGCAATTATGAAAAAAACACCTAGGCTAGAAAAATATATTTTTAAAGAAAAAAGTTATGATACAGTCATTTTTGGTTCTCCTGTTTGGGCTGGAACATTTGCTCCTGCTTTAAGGTCATTCCTAAAAGAGAACAAGATTAAGGGTAAGAAGACAGCTTTCTTTTGTTGTCACGAGGGTGGCAAAGGAAAGGTGCTAGAAGCTACTGAGAAGCTTTTAAGTGATGGCAATGACTATTTAGGAGCAGTAGACATAAAAGCTCCTTTGACTAATGAAGAATTCTCTTTCACTCTTTTAAATGAGTGGATTGAGACACTCATCTAAGTATTTAATTACATTAAAAATTATTCATGTAATTATTATGTTGACGGCAGTATTTCTTTTAGGTAGAATACTCGGGCTTCTGTTTATTGGGAGCAGTTATTGAACGCTAATTGACGGCGAAGGAAATTGAAAAATGAATAGCAGATTTATGGATGTTTTAAGTTTATGATTCTTGGGCTTCGGCCTGAGATGTTTTTGAATCAATTGAGAGTTTGATCCTGGCTCAGGATTAACGCTGGAGGCGTGCCTAACACATGCAAGTCGAGCGATACAGAATTTTAGCTTGCTAAGATTGCTGATAAGCGGCGGACGGGTGAGTAATACATAAGCAATCTGCCCTTTAGTTGGGGATAACCTTTGGAAACAGGGGCTAATACCGAATAGTCTCATTTAAACGCATGTTTTTATGAGTAAAGGCTTCGGCCGCTATTGGAGGAGCTTATGCCTGATTAGCTAGTTGGTAGGGTAACTGCCTACCAAGGCTATGATCAGTAGCTGGTCTGAGAAGATGGTCAGCCACACTGGGACTGAGACACGGCCCAGACTCCTACGGGAGGCAGCAGTGAGGAATTTTGCGCAATGGAGGAAACTCTGACGCAGCGACGCCTCGTGAATGATGAAGTCTTTCGGGATGTAAAGTTCTGTCAGTGGGGAAGATAATGACGGTACCCACAGAGGAAGCACCGGCTAACTACGTGCCAGCAGCCGCGGTAATACGTAGGGTGCAAGCGTTATCCGGAATTATTGGGCGTAAAGGGAGCGTAGGCGGTTGAAAAAGTAAGGTGTTAAAGCTATGGGCTCAACCCGTAGTTGCGCCTTAAACTGTTCAGCTAGAGGATGTAAGAGGAAAGCGGAACTCATGGTGTAGCGGTGAAATGCGTAGATATCATGAGGAACACCAGTAGCGAAGGCGGCTTTCTGGGACATTCCTGACGCTGAGGCTCGAAAGCGTGGGTAGCAAACAGGATTAGATACCCTGGTAGTCCACGCCGTAAACGGTGATCATTAGGTATTGGGGGATCGACCCCTTCAGTGCCGTAGCTAACGCGTTAAATGATCCGCCTGGGGAGTACGAGCGCAAGCTTAAAACTCAAAGGAATTGACGGGGGCCCGCACAAGCAGTGGAGCATGTGGTTTAATTCGATGATACACGAAGAACCTTACCCGGGTTTGAAATCCTTGGAAGTCACTAGAGATAGAGATGTGCCTTCGGGAACCAAGTGACAGGTGCTGCATGGTTGTCGTCAGCTCGTGTCGTGAGATGTTGGGTTAAGTCCCGCAACGAGCGCAACCCCTGTTGTATGTTGCCAGCGGATAATGCCGGGAACTCATACAAGACAGCCTATGGAAAATAGGAGGAAGGTGGGGATGACGTCAAATCATCATGGCCCTTATGTCCGGGGCTACACACATGCTACAATGGACGGAACAAAGAGTTGCGATACCGCGAGGTGGAGCCAATCTCAAAAAACCGTTCTCAGTTCGGATTGTAGTCTGCAACTCGACTACATGAAGTTGGAATTGCTAGTAATCGCGGATCAGCTATGCCGCGGTGAATACGTTCTCGGGCCTTGTACACACCGCCCGTCACACCATGAAAGTCGGATACACCCAAAGTACGTGAGCTAACCCTCGGGAGGCAGCGTCCTAAGGTGGAGTCGATAATTGGGGTGAAGTCGTAACAAGGTAGCCGTACCGGAAGGTGTGGCTGGATCACCTCCTTTCTAAGGAGATATTCTTTCAGCTTTTAGCTTTTAGCTTTGGGCTTTAAGAAAGGTCGACCAAGTACAACTATGTATATGGCCATAAATTTGCTATTCAGTTTTGAGTTTCTTTCGTTGTTCACATGAAAAGGAATACATGGGCTTATAGCTCAGGTGGTTAGAGCGCACGCCTGATAAGCGTGAGGTCCCTGGTTCGAGTCCAGGTAGGCCCACCAAATAAAAATAAAGCCCAAATAAAAATTCCAAATTTTTTGGATATTTGAGTTTGGAGTTTTGCTTTTATAATGGGGGTGTGGCTCAGTTGGTAGAGCGTCTGCCTTGCACGCAGAAGGCCATCGGTTCGATTCCGTTCACCTCCACCACTTAGACTTTGCTTCGGTAAACTCAGCAATGCTTAGTGTAAAAGAAGAAAGTGTTTAGTGTGGTCAATTAGTAAACAAACCAATACAGCCATTATGGCTTTTTTACTCTGCTCAACAACGGTTGAGGTATGAGTTGGAAGATTGATAATTTAATGATTAAGTTTAAAAAATAGAACTGCTATGATTTTTTAGTATTAATATCATAGTAATTTTAGATTCATTTATTTTTG
>JAQWCF010000096.1 GCA_028706105.1 Candidatus Margulisiibacteriota bacterium | reverse complement strand
CATCACAAACATTTGAATACGATTGATGATTCCATATACTGCAATGTACATCTCTCCGCCGTAATACCTTAGCGAGTTTTGAATAACGATAGCTAAAATTATAAACGTTACCTGTCTAACAAAGTCGGATGAACCAAGTGCTAATATTTCGTAAATAGATTTTTTATTAGCAACAAAATGTTCAGGTCTTAAGTTTAAAGAAGTTTTTTTGGTAAAAAAATAATGTAACACAAAAACAAGGCCAAAGAGTTGAGAAATAACAGTAGCTATTGCAGCTCCTTTTACTCCTAAGTTAAATCCAAAAATAAAAATAGGGTCAAGGATTATATTCATTCCCAGAGAAAGTATCATTGTTATCATTGCAGTTTTTGCGTTTCCTTCTGATCGGATTATGTTGTTGGCAACAACCGTAAAAGCAAAGAAAGGCGAGCCAAGAAGAATAATTGAGAGATAGTCGCTGGCATAAGGCATTATGCTAGTGGTTGCCCCAAAAGCAATTAAAATGGGGCATAAAAAGATAAATGCTAGGATGGAGATAACGGTGCTAAGCACAATTATTAAGGTAAAAGCATTTCCGGCTGCCAGATAAGCCTTTTCTGAATTTTTTTCACCCAGACTTTTTGAAATTACTGCTGCGGCACCTCCGGCAACTAGAAAGCTGATTCCCATTATGAGCATTTGCATGGGGAGAGCAACTGTTAAACCAGCGATTGCCAAAGTTCCAACTCCTTGCCCAAGATAGATAGTATCGACGATGTTGTATAAGGAGTTAGCAAGCATGCCAATAATTGCAGGCGCTGCCATTTTCATTAGAAGTTTTTTTATAGGCATTTCGCCAAGAGCTTTTTGGTGTTTTTCCATTCGGTACAGTATAAAGGTAAAAGCCAAATTGGAAAATCGGAAAGGTTGCAACTTTTTCATATCTAGCTAGTCTATACAGACATTTAATTATTTTTTTGTTATATTTGATATAGTTATATTACAAGTGGAGGTTTTTTGTGGCTGATGAGCAAGAAATAAGTTTAGCAAACGGTCTTTTTTCGAGATTTATGAACGTCTTTGATGTTAAAGAGTATGAGTATGCCAAAGAATATTTGTATTTTAGATTTAATGCTTATGGTCATTTGTTGCAAATAAAATTGCTTAAGGCAGGGAGCTTGAAAGATTTAATAATAGAAACGGAAGATGTTCTTAGATTATATAATGACGTGTTGAACAGCCTTGGTATAAGAGGTATTGAAAAATTTTCCAAAGAAATAAAAGAAAAGTTTGGGTTTATTAGCGCTGACTTTAACGCTATTTCTTATTTGTATAAGGAGAAAACAGACGCTTATAAGAATGTTATTAGCAGGATCTTTTTTCTTGCAGAAACTAGTTCTCTCAAGATTGAGGTTAGTGCAGACATGAAGCATATAAGCATAAATTTAAAGAGTTTAGACATAATGCCAAGTCAATTTATAAAAGAGTTTGCAAGCTCTTATCAAAAGTTGTCTGTAGATTTATATGAATTGCATAAAGAAATAATGGATATTATAAAGGATGAAAACATGAGTCATAATGCAATCGAACACTTTGTTTTTACTAAAGGAGTTAGAGGAAATGAAGATGGTTATAAAAGGGGGAATATATAATGGTTGATATATCCGGCGTTCCATTAAGAAGGTTAGATTCTATAAGTAAGAAAAAAACAGAGGGCTCTTCTGTGAATAGTTCAATTAATTTAGAAGATGGTATTTTTCCGGTTCTAGCTTTAAATGAGAAGGAAGGTAGAGACGAGCAAGAAGGAAAAAATAAACAAGATGAACTTGGTCAGTTTCTAAGAGGCATTAAAGATCCTTCGGAGAATGAAATAGCTATTGAGGACATCTAGATGCTCATTGTTGTTCAAAGAGTAACTAAATCTAAAGTGTTAGTGGATTCATCAATAGTAGGCGAGATAGAAAAAGGTTTAAATATTCTTCTTGGTGTCTTTAAAGGTGACACTCTTGAAGACGCACAGAAGCTTATTGATAAGTTAGTTGATTTGAGAATCTTTAATGACGAACAAGGGAAAATGAATCTTTCTGTTAAGGATGTTAATGGAAGTGCACTTGTTATTTCCCAGTTTACGTTGGTAGGTTCGGTGAAGAAGGGCAGGCGGCCTTCTTTTGATTTAGCAGAAGAACCAGCAAAAGCAAAAAAACTGTATGCAGACTTTTGTTTAGAACTATCAGGACACATTCCAGTTGAGCAAGGTGTTTTTGCGTCTGATATGCAAGTAGAAATTCATAATGATGGACCTGTTACTTTTATCTTGGATTCAAAACAGTTATGAAAAAGATACCTGTTATTATCGGGGCTACCTCTGTAGGTAAGACCAATTATTCTATTGGTTTTGCTTTAGAAAATAATTTAGAAATTATTTCTGCTGATTCAATGCAGGTATATAAACAAATGAATATTGGCACTGCTAAACCAACCAAGGAAGAAATGGGTGGAATTAATCACCACTTAATGGACATTATAAATCCAGATGAAGAATGGAATTTATTTAAGTTTGTGAAGCAAGCCAGACAGCTATTGTTTGCAACAGAAAAAAACTATCTTGTTGTTGGTGGAACAGGTTTGTATATAAAAGCACTCATTAATAATTATGGTGCTCCAGAATCATTGCCTGATGAAATTCTTCGTTCAAAGTATTTAGCAATATCTTCAGAGAAGGGTGTAGAGGCGCTGCATAATTTACTTAAGGGTGTTGATGCTGTGTCTGCGGAGAAGATTAAGCCTAGAGATGAGTTTAGAATTATCCGGGCATTAGAAGTATATGAACAAACAGGGATACCTTTTTCACAACAGAAAAATATGGATACGTCTTTTGCGGATAAATTTAGGTTAATTTGCTTAGATATGGATCGAGCCTTATTGTATAAACGAATAGGCGAGCGTGTCGATAAAATGGTAGAGAAGGGATTGTTTACAGAAGTCCAAATGCTTTTGGACAAAGGATACAGTAAAGAGCTCACTTCCATGCAGGCATTAGGTTATAAGGAAGTAATAATGCATTTTGAAGGTTTATTAAGTAAGGCTGATTGCCTTGAGCTAATAAAAAAGAAAACTAGAAATTTCGCCAAAAGACAGCTTACTTGGTATCGAAGTTTCCCTAATGTTGAGTGGATCACCCTTCCATCTCAGCTATAGCTGAGCCACCTTCTCAGCCTCACCAACGTAATCAATTAGAATTTCTTAACAAAATTTAGTATCGTTGCCTCTCCTAAAAGAGAGGCTTATTTGCTTTATTTTTACATAGAAAATAAAAAGGGAAGGACTTAATGAAATGAGAAGCGAGACAGTCCGTGTTGATAACTTCTATGATATAATCCATATTATGAAATTTCATACAGAATATTTAACAGTTAATACAACAAAAATTAGAGAATATATCAATATTACTAATGATGTAGACAGGGCTTTAATCAAAAGTGGGATTAAGGAGGGAATGATTCTTGTCTCTGCAATGCATATTAATGCTGGCGTTTATGTTAACGATGCGGAAAGTGGACTTATTCAGGACATTGATGCTTGGTTAGAAAAATTAGCTCCATTTAATCCTGATTATAATCATCATTGGACTGGTGAAACAAACGGGGATGCACATTTGAAAAGTATACTAGTTCATCACGAGGTGATAGTTCCTGTAACAAAGGGTAAATTGGATTTTGGCCCATGGCAACAGGTTTATTATGCTGAGTTTGATGGACAAAGACCTAAGCGAATAATTATAAAAGTTATGGGAGAGTAATTTCCAATAATGAGTAGCTATTTTGTAACAGGCACAGACACTAATGCTGGCAAAACCATTATCACCACTGCTCTTGTGAAGTTGTTACGTTCTCGGTCTATGAATGTTGTTCCTTTTAAACCAGTGCAGACAGGCGGAATAGCTGATACCGAGTTTTCACTAAAAAATAATAGTATCTTTAGCGATCCTAAAGAGTTTTATTCTTATTCATTTAAAACAGCATGTTCGCCCCATCTGGCTTCAGAGCTAGAAAATGTCCAAATTTCTATAGAAAAAATAGTTGAGGATTTTAACGTTTTAGTTGCGAAATATGAAAACGTTATTGTTGAGGGCGCGGGCGGAGTAATGGTTCCACTAGGAAACGGGCTGTATATTTTAGATCTTATTATAAAACTAGATTTACCAGTTATTTTAGTTGTTGCTAATAAGCTTGGGGCAATAAATCAAGCATTGCTCACAATTGATAAGCTCGATAGTGTCGGTTGCGCTCCTGAGTTACTAGTTTTTAATGATTTGGGAATAGAAGAGGAGGAGATTTTAACCAATAATGTTAAGGCAGTTATGGCAGTATCTGGCATTAGGAGTGTTAGAATTCCTTTTATGCTTAATCTTAATTTTGATAAAGTAGTTCAGATTTTAGGAGATAGTTTTGGATATTGATTTTGATCGGAAGCATATTTGGCATCCTTATACTTCAATGCTTGATCCTTCACCTGTTTATCCAGTAGTTAGTGCTGAAGGGTGTGAGATAATTCTTGAGGATGGAACTCGGTTGATAGATGGCATCTCTTCTTGGTGGTGTGTAATTCACGGTTACAATCATCCTGAACTAAATGAAGCTTTAATGGCACAAAGAACTTCTGTCTCTCATGTAATGTTTGGTGGGTTTACTCATCAACCAGCTATAACTTTAGCAAAGAAATTATTGGAGATAGCTCCAGTAGGACTTAATAAAGTATTTTTTTCAGATTCTGGTTCTGTCTCTGTGGAAGTAGCAATAAAAATGTCTATCCAATTTTGGCAAGCGCAAGGTAAACCAGAAAAAAAGCAATTAATTACTATTAGGGGAGGGTATCATGGAGACACGATTGGTGCCATGTCTGTATGTGACCCTATTTCAGGGATGCATAGTGTGTTTAAAGGTGTTGTTTCAGAACAGATTTTCTCTGAGCGCCCCAAGTGTGGGTTTGAAAAGAGCTGGAATGATAACTTTATACATGACCTAGAGGTCAAACTAGAGAGACATCATCAAGATTTGGCTGCACTTATCCTTGAGCCAGTTGCGCAATGTGCAGGTGGTATGTGGTTTTATGCTCCTCTGTATTTGAGAAGAGCAAAGGAACTCTGTGAGCAATATGATATTTTATTAATTGTAGATGAGGTAGCAACTGGGTTTGGTCGTACTGGTAAGATGTTTGCTTGTGAGTGGGCGGGGATAACTCCTGACATTATGTGTGTTGGCAAGGGGCTGACTGGGGGATACATGTCTTTGGCGGCAACGTTAACTACAGATAAAGTAGCAATTGGTGTCTCTACACTAATGCATGGGCCGACGTTTATGGCCAACCCCTTGGCTTGCAGCGTAGCTATCAAAAGTGTAGAGCTTTTACACAAGATGGATTGGCAGAAAAAGGTTTTCAATATCGAAAAGATACTCAGGGTTGGTTTATCTCCCTTGGCTTTAAATAATGCAGTCAAAGATGTTAGATTTTTAGGTGCTATTGGAGTAGTGGAAACGAAAGAAGCTATTGATGTAGCCTTATTTCAAAAAAAAGCTGTTGAGATGGGCGTTTGGTTGAGACCATTTGGTAATTTAATTTATGTAATGCCAGCATATGTGATAAGTGAAGAACAACTTAAGACAATTATTAATGTTATTGGTCAGTTGGTTTGTTGCCAAGATATTTTTAAAAAAACCAGCAAATCTTTTGTTTAAGGGTGAAATTTTTTTGTGTGTATACCTAAACATGGTATCCCTGATTTAAGGGTAAAAAAGCTGCTTAGCATGGGCAAGGAATATTTCAAAAAGATAATAGAAATAAAAAGGAGACTAGATAAAAAGAGTTAAATGGG
>JAQWCF010000095.1 GCA_028706105.1 Candidatus Margulisiibacteriota bacterium | reverse complement strand
CATCGATTTGCTTAGAAAGATTACCCCAGCCGATGCTGTTACCCGCAGTTTAGGTGGCAGAGCCGGATTTTTGGGACAAGAGTTAATGGGTAAAACCTTTGGTATTATGGGGTTGGGGCAAATAGGGAAACGTGTGGCGCAGCTGGCCTCCGCTTTTGGCTGTAGGGTAATTGCCTAGACACGCACACCTGCATTTTATATACCGCGTGTTGTAAGCAGCCATTACTTTATTTTCAATTCTTTCAAAACATAATTCAATGCTTTATGTGATTTAATTTTAACATTAGGTGCAACCCCAATACCATCAAGTGAATGTCCATCACTTGTCAGATAGTCTGCTGTTGGTAATATTAAATAATAATTATTCCCTATATCAAAAACAGACGGAGATAAAATAGCACCCAATGTATGTTCTCCGACTAGTTTCACATAATGTGTTTTCTTTAATCCATATACTAATGGTTCACAAGAGCTTGCAGTATTATTACTAATTAAAATATACAATTTTTCATCATTTGTAGAGTTTTCACTGGAAGGATATAACACAATGCGAATTCCTTTTTCTTTAGCAAGTATCGCAGAGAAATTATTTATTTCATCAATACCTAAAATAGGTAAATTGTTTATATTTTCTCTGCAAGTATTATTTATAAAACAATCTCTTGAAATAAATGCACCTGCATTCACTGTGTCTTTTAATAAATGCGAAGCTACACTATATGTACTTTTAAAATTTCCGCCAGGGGTGCTTCTTAAATCCAAAATTTTTATTTTGAATTTTTTATAACTATTAAATATACTATCAATTTCAGTTGTTTTCCCTGATAAAGTTATGAATTTAAGTAATACAACGCTATCATTAATGGCTTTAGCATCAATTTGTGGTTTATTCAATGTTCTTTCTAAATTTATGTTTGATTTGTTTAAAGAGAAATGAGTAAACCCAACCTTTCTAGCATTTGCAAAGAATAAAACTAAAAATTCCAAATCGTCATACACCACAAATGATTTCTTCTTGAGATTTTGACAGAATGTCAACCATTTATCCGATTCGGTTAATTTGGGATTATAAATATTAGAAGCAGTAATTTTTATTATGGTATCGCATAGAGCTCTATAATTATTAATGCTTTGATAAATGTTATGAGGACTTGTAATTTTTTCGCAAGTAAAACTGCCCAATTTTTCAGAATTATCATTTGTGAATATATCTCCTTTTATATTATTTTCTGATATTGTTATGTCTTTAAGTTCAAAAGGACCAAATATGGAATGAATTTTTCCTTTGTTGTTGATAATTTCGATTGCAACTAATGATTTTTTATAATTTCTGTTTTGAAAAAACCTAAATAATTTTGCTTTAAAACTACCAAGTATAAATTTATCTCTGTTTTCAAAAGATTTTAATAGTAGTGTTGAATCATGTTTTTCAAATGCAGTATAAAATTCAAACTCTCCAATAATTGGAAACGCTGATTTAACTCTCCAGATATTCTGTGCTTCTGTGAACTCTGAATTTTGACAATAGATTAAGATTGGTAAAAATAACAGCGTCAAGAAGATAAAATATTGCTTAATCATACTATTACGTTTTTAGTTAGTAAATATTCAAGTTTGTTTTTTTCAATGTTTGTAGTGTTTTGTTTTTTTAACTTTAAATAAGTATCAATATCCAATGGGAATGCTCTATATGAATATTTGTCAAAGAAATAATATTCATTTTTTAGTGAAAAAAGAGAATATCTATCTTCATTAAATATCAATTTTAAAGTGCTTGTATTTTGAATTTTATAAGGATAGCTTTTATTCCTTTCAAACCATTCGTGGATGTATGACCAGCACTCCCATTGTTCTGGTGTGTTTTTCACCGAGTTTTCTAAAATCGAATATAATTTAGCTATAGAATCTTCTATAAAAAACCGATTGTTAGAATAATCAGTTGATTTTATATCTCTATGAAAATTTATATAAATATTTTCGTCTTTATCCCAGTGTGTAATTACTGGGATAATAGTTGCTTTCAATAAATAACTTAAAACCGCAATCCCATTTTTTACATTTATATTGCCTGCCAAAAAATTTAAATATTCGTACCCTTTTTTGAAATTCTTCCCTTTCAAAGAGCCAGTATTTCCATCTAAATATACAATTAAGGCATAACCATTTTTTAATAACTCTTTTAGCCTAAAAATTGAAGATGAATCTTTTACATTTAAAATAATGTAATCAGAATTATTTTGATTGGCATATAATTTTAACTTATTATAAGAATCTTCAATTTTTTGTTTCTGTGTATTGTAAGCATGTTCATCTATAATCAATACAACTTTAAAACCATATTTTAATAAATAGGAATTGATTACTCTATAAGAGCCATAATGAAATGTGGCAAATACAGTAGGTGATAAAATGGAAGAAGTTAGCTCAAAAGAACTATTATTAATTACACTAACTTTGTCCAATTTCTCAAAATCATATTGGTCAAACGTAACAAGATATTGATTGTAAATGAGTTGTTTGTAAAACTGTTCGTAATTTTCCTTTTTGAAATTTGGCAAAAATCTATTAACATTAGCCAGAAATATTGAATAGCCATAACTGCTACTTTCTATATCTTCAGGACAAGGATTAAACACTTTATGTTTAATGTCTTCTTTATATTTATTTAATTCCATAATGTTGCTAAAAATTTTATTGTTGAGACGCAAGAGATATAAATAACGTAAATCCAAAAGGCAATTCTACCTATACTGTAATAGGTAACAATATTAGAATATTGATGAAATTTCAATCTTAGCCAACTTTTAATAGCTTTATTAGAATGAGAATACAAATCTTTATCATTAATTAAGTCTGCTAAGACCCAATAACCGTCAAATTTTATAAAAGGATTAAAGTTTATCATTGCTATTATAAAATTTACTTTAATCAGACTCCCAATAATATCTGATTTACTTATTATGTATAAGGTTATAAGAATTATGCTTGAAATAAATTGGAAATAAATTCCACCTAAATTTATTAGTACTCTTTTCTCTTTTTTAAGTCGCCAAATTTCGTTAAGATTTATATAAAATACTGGGATAAACAGGTAAATACCTAAACCAACCTTTCCTGTTTTTATATTGTATTGCTTTGCAATAGCTGAGTGTCCTATTTCGTGCATTATTAGGATAATAAATAGTATTGTGTATTTAAATAACTTTTCAAAACCATCTAACTGCGTATATTCAATTGAATTAACAAAAAACAAATTGATGATTAATAAAACAAAAAATGAACTAAAAAAGAAATATTGATTTGTCAATACTGAAAATTTTTGTATGGGCATTTTTTCCGAATTGAATAAAAATATTAAAGGTTTAAATGAAGATTTGTTTATTGTCGCTTTATTTTGTATGACATTTCGGCAAGTGTCAATTTGAATTGCGTCATATTCTGTTTTGTGTTTTGAATTTATAAAATCGACTATTTCACTTGTAGTCATTCCTGTTTTAATAGAATTTAGCACATCTTTCATAATTACACCGCAGTAAAATACAGTATTATCAGAAGACGTTACTAAATATTTAAATTTAAAATCTGTTTCTAATATTTTAATGTCTTGAAGATTCATAAATAGTTAATTATAAGTAGCCAGAGCTTTCGCTCTGACTACAAATGATTTTAGAAAGGAAATGCAACTCCACATTTAATTGGCTTGGTACAACCAGCAGCATCTTCTACTACAGCAGTAAACTCAATCCTTTCTTCTAGTTGTTCAATGGTTAAACCCTCTAACAACTCGTCTTCTTGCAAATTTTTCATTTTTTTAAAATTATTGATTTATGATTGACCTTCTTTATTCGGCATCAGTTTATTCCTATTCTTTTTAGTTTTTTCTTTGGGTTTCTAAAGACAAATAATCCCGCAATTTTTGGCCAAAATATCTTGTGTCTGCTTAAGTGAACATATTCTTAATGTTTTACCAACATATCTCTGCGTTTTCTATGGTTGCTTACAACTTAATAGTCTCTTGTATAGATTAAGCGTTGCCATCCACTGAGATCTAAATAGTTTAGTGCCAAATTTATACTTGCGCTCATAGTTCTACCTGAAACCCAATACCAAACGCCTAAGGTCTTTTTATAAGGTCTTACAATATAGTAACATCTGGCTACAGACGCAGATGGCGTTCCAGGGGGTTGATGCGCCCCAATAGTTAGCTTTGTGCGATCTCTGCCCACAGTTACTCGACCCGAAAATTCACCAGATCCACATCTATATGCAGCATTCTTTGATGTGATGGGAGAGTTGTTATTTAAAATGGTAATTTTTGAATTTTCTGGCTCTTTTGTAATAGCGTTCTCTTCTAGCTTAATTAACTCATCGCTATATTTGATGTTTGTGAATGCATAAGAATTCTCAAAAACTTTATAAACATTATCTCCAACCTGAATTATCCTATCACTGTTAATAATATATCTAGCAGGATTGTTGAAAAGGTAATGTTCCAGAATATATTCGTTATTTTCATCCTTAACTAAAGTTAAGTATTCACTATGCTTAGATACTTCGTGTTGAATTTCATCAATTGAATTAAACTCATCGAAATTAATTGAAAAATATATCTCTTCACATTTTCTCCCATAAGAAGTAAAACCCTTTTGCTCCTCCCAAGCTAATAATTCTTCGTGGTTAAATGAAATTGTCTTGTCAATGGCAGCGTTATACTCCTCCATTGAATTAAAAACAAGCATTTCATTCTTAGCGGGAACATCAATTTTCAACTGGCTCTTTTGAACAAGAGCTAAATATCACTATAAGAATAGTGAAAAACAGATAGTTTAGATTTTTTGTCTTCATTTTTCTCTAAATTTGTAATGTTAAACTTCGGTTTAGTTGCCTCACCCTTAAATTGATTTTTCGGTCATCAGGGGTGGGGCTTTTTTGTGCTGTTTTGATTTGGAGAGGTATACAGAACAATATTAAACTCCCAGCAAGGACAAATCTTCCCGAATTGCCCCTACCATTCTTGACTATAATTATCTCATAGTGAGTTTTATGTGTTTAAAACTAAATATGACCATTAAAAAGTGTAACATACCCCCCCCGTATAAAAAATAAATATACTTGTTTTATGGTGACGAAAATCATCTTAAATACAAATATGCTGCTTTTTAGTTTACACCGTCTGCTTTTGTATGTGTTTAATAACATAGTGTGCATTTTGCTTATTTTCCTACCGGTTTTATCTTGTGTTGCAGGGCACACTTTCACGGATTAGCTTCAATGAGCTATAAGGTTCTTCCAACATCAAAGGGTTTATGGAGTTAATATAGTCTTCACTTCAGTCTGTGTATAACTAGCAAGCAAAAAATTTTTATTAGTTTTTCAGGCTTTTACAAGTTCAACATCTTTTATGGTAATGTGCTAATATGCTATTTATGCCCCCAAATATTAACTTTGTACCAGCATTAATAAAACTTAAAATCGATTAATTATGAATATAGTATTTGCAGAACCCATAGGCCTAACTTTGGGCGAGGTGCAAGGCTTTGTGGCAGAAATGAAGAACCTTGGCCACAGCGTAACCTTTTTTGATAATGTCCCATCCGGACAAGATGAGCTATTAAAAAGAGTAGCCAAAGCAGATATAATTGTGGTGAGCAACTATGCGGTTAGCGCAAGTGTTATCGAAAATGCTCCAAACCTAAAGTTTATAGATGTTGCCTTTACGGGGGTTGACCATATAGCCACTGCTGAATGTAAAAAAAGGTCAATTCAGGTATCGAATGCCGCAGGGTATAGCAACCAGGCGGTTGCCGAGCTGACCATTGCCATGGCCATCGATTTGCTTAGAAAGATTACCCCAGCCGATGCTGTTACCCGCAGTT
>JAQWCF010000094.1 GCA_028706105.1 Candidatus Margulisiibacteriota bacterium | reverse complement strand
CTAAAGTTTTTATGGTGTCATATAATGTTTCTCCTGAGGTGGTAATTTCATCAACAACGCCATATACTTCGTAATCAGCAGAAATAACACCTCTAAATATTTGAAGGTACTTAATCTTGTTGTCATTATGAGTAATATCAACTGACAGCATTTGTCCTGGCATTTTATGCCCTTCGCCCGCAACGACCAGAGGTAGCCCAAGCTGATGTGCAATTAGTTCTGCAAATATTAACCCCTTGTCTGCAATACCAATAACCTTGGTTACACCTTTTCTATTGAAATGTGCAGCGATATTATTTACGTCCGACAATATTTGGGGCATGTTTAATAAATATTCGCTATAATCAATTATTGGGTATCCCTTGTATTGACGCGAGCTGTCTATTACGAATAAAGGTGGAGTGCTTATTATTTTATTGTTCATATTTAAGTATCGTTATAATTTTTAAGAATTCCCAGTAAACTTAAATTACTTGTAAATAATTTTTATGCTTAAAATAAAAAGAGCAAGGATAAGAGCGAAAAAGTTAGGAATAATAATTGGTAGTTCATTTAACATTATTCCATAAAGCATCCAAAGAAAAACTCCTATGGAAAAGAAAGAGTACATTATTAAGGACAAATCTTTGGCAGACTTTGATTTCCATACTTTAATCGCTTGAGGCAAAAAAGAAATAGTTGTTAGAAAGCCAGCCATAATTCCAATGATTGTTTTAAGTTGCATGATTTGTATTATAAAGCCGAAAGTAAATAGTGAATAGTGAATAGTGAATAGTGAATGGTGAATGGAAAAAACCAGTTGACTCTTTATTTATATGTGTTACTATTTGTAGTAACATGAATTATAATATAAGGCCGATAGCTAAAAGATGGATTGCAGATTTTGATACACCTTTATCTTTGTTTTTGAAGGTAGGCGGTGATCAGTTGCTAGAGTCTGTTGAGCAGGGTAAGTATGTTGGGCAGCATTCAATTATTGGTATTGGGAAAAGAACAATCATTGAGTTTAAGGGAAAAGAAGTTACTTTCAAGTTTTATAAAAACAAAGCTATTTATAAGACCAATAGCTATAAATCAGACAATCCTTTAAATGAAGTTAGAAAATATTTTGCTAAGTTTACAGTTCAAGAAAGTAAGGGTCTTCCCCCATTTTGGGGTGGAGCAATTGGTTTCCTTGGGTATGAGACAGTTCAATATTTTGAAAATATTGATGTAAAACCAGACAAAGCCACTTTGCCTGACGGACTGCTTGTTATTCCAGAGGTAGTGTTAATCTATGATGCTGTCGAGCGAGTGGTTACTGCTGTTGTGCCTGTTTCCGAAGAAGAAAATAGTCCAAATGAGAAAGAAGCAAAAATCCTATTAGAAGATATAGGAAAAAAACTTAACTCTTCATTTACGGTAGATTTAAAAGGGGTAGAACATAGCGATACTATTATTAATTCTAATTTTGATGAACAATCATTTATTTCAATGGTTGAGAAAGCGAAGGAACACATTTCCAATGGAGATATAATTCAGATTGTACTTTCTCAAAGATTTAGTATAAAAACACAAGCTAGTCCTTTTCAGTTATATCGTATCTTAAGAATGATGAATCCTTCTCCTTATTTATTCTTTTTGAATATGGGAGATTTTCAAATAATTGGATCCTCGCCAGAAGTTATGGTTAGGTCTCAAAACGGGGAGGTTTTACTTAAACCGATAGCCGGAACGCGAGTCAGAGGCAAGAGCTTAGCAGAGGATATAGAGCTAGAGAAAGACCTCTTAAGCGATCCTAAAGAGTTAGCGGAACATCTTATGTTGGTTGATTTAGGTCGGAATGATTTAGGTCGGATTGCAGAGCCAGGTTCAGTAGAAGTTGTGGATTATCAAACAATTGAAAGATATTCTCATGTGATGCATATAGTTTCTAGCATAAAAGCCAAATTGGATAAAAAGTATGACGTGTTTGATATTATCAAAGCAACTTTTCCCGCGGGAACACTATCGGGGGCACCGAAAGTAAAAGCAATGGAGTTGATTTCTAAATTTGAAGTTGATAGAAGAGGTCCCTATGGTGGGATGATTCTTAATTTAGGCTATAACGGCAATTTGGATTCTTGCATTACGATTAGAACAATTATCTTGAAAGATGGCGTCGCTTCTGTTCAAGCTGGGGCAGGGATTGTTTATGATTCTATTCCGAAGAATGAATATCAAGAAACTATTAATAAGGCCAAGGCATTACTCAAGACAATAACTGAAGGGCTTAAAATAAATGATACTTATTGTAGATAACTATGATTCCTTTACATATAATATTGCTCAATATTTTTTAAGGTTGGGATGCGAAGTTTTGGTAAAAAGAAATAATGAAATAAGTTTGGATGAAATAAAGAGACTTAATCCCTCCCATCTTGTTTTATCTCCAGGGCCAGGCAGACCTGATGAGGCAGGGATATGTTTAGAGGTAATAAAAGAATTTAAAGGACTTAAGCCAATTTTGGGTATATGTTTGGGTCATCAAGCAATCGGGCAGTTTTTTGGAGCAAATATTATTAAAGCTAAAAATATTTGTCATGGAAAAATTGATGAGGTAGCCATTAACGGAGTAGGTATTTTTGAAGGATTGCCTCCTAAGTTTAAGGCAACAAGGTATCATTCTTTAGTTATTGAGGAAGCAACATTATCTTCAGATTTAGAAATAACAGCTAGAACATCTGACAATGAAATAATGGGTGTTAGGCACAAAAATTTTGCGATAGAAGGAGTTCAATTTCATCCTGAATCAATAGGTTCAGAATATGGGATGGATATTTTAAATAATTTCATAAAGCCCCCAAACCCCCTGAAGGGGGCTTATGATGAATTTGTTAAGTATAAATTTCTTGCTTCAACATTCAGTGGAGAAAAAGCAGTTATCAATTCATCAAATAAATTTATGTATTCTATGTTAGAGGTGAAAGCAAAAGAGATGAGAAAAAACCCAACAACTTCAGAGAAAACTATATGGGATCACCTTAACTCTAAGAAGCTAGGATATAAGTTCAGACAGCAACATGTCGTTGATAAGTTTATAGTTGATTTTTTGTGTGTAAGACAGAAGCTAGCAATAGAGATTGATGGAAAAATTCATGATGGGCAGATAGAAAGAGATAAGGAACGAGATATAATCTTAAATAATTTAGGTATAAACATATTAAGGTTTACTAATGATGTTGTAATAAATAATATTGATTATGTTGTGGATGTTATAAAACAAAAATTAAACGATTTAAATAAGGAAGTCCCCCTTTAGGGGGATTTAGGGGGCTTAAATTTATGAAAAAACTATTAGGTAAAGTAATTGATAAACAAGATTTAACAGAAGAAGAATCAATGAAGGTTATGGGGTACATTACCTCAGGTGAGGCGAGTAATATTTTCATAGCTTCGATGCTGACGGCTTTGAGAATGAAAGGTGAGACAGCAACCGAGATAACTGGATTTATCAAAGTAATGCGTGAAAAAGTAAGTAGAATTCACGTAAAAACTACTTCTCCTATATTGGATATAGTGGGAACGGGTGGAGATAATGCCAACACTTTTAATATTTCAAGTTTATCTGCAATCGTTGCTGCTGGTGCAGGAATTACTGTGGCCAAGCATGGTAGCCGTTCAGTAACATCCAAATGTGGTTCGGCTGAAGTGTTTGCGTCGCTTGGAGTTAATCTGGAGGCAGGACCAAAAGTCCTTGAACAGGCACTTAGGGATGTTGGTATAGCGTTTTTGTTTGCACCTGGTCTTCATCCAGCCATGAAACATGTTATGCCAGTTAGGAGCGAATTAAAGATTAGGACTGTTTTTAATATTTTAGGTCCATTAGCCAACCCAGCCTTTGCGGATACAATGGTTGTTGGTGTTTATAGTGCAGAATTAACAAGATTATTTGCCGAGGTCCTTCGTAATGTAGGGGTGAAAAGAGCATTTGTGGTGTATGGTAATGATGGAA
The DNA here is from genome assembly GCA_028706105.1 of Candidatus Margulisiibacteriota bacterium. Classification (NCBI taxonomy): domain Bacteria; kingdom Bacillati; phylum Candidatus Margulisiibacteriota; species Candidatus Margulisiibacteriota bacterium. The sequence goes on along the minus strand of JAQWCF010000094.1, from coordinate 1,911 downwards.
CAGACGAGATATCTTTAACAACCACAACCAGAGCTGTATCACTTATAGATGGAGAGTTAAAAGAAGTAATTATCAATCCAGCTGAGTATGGATTTTCGCTTGTTGTAGCAAGTGAGTTAAAAGGTGGAGACCCTGAGCAGAATAAAGAAATTGCTCTTTCAATCTTAAGCGGTGAGGGTGGTCCCAAAAGAGAAATTGTTGTTCTTAATGCTGGCGTGGCAATTGCTTTGTGTTTACCCAAAGTAGATATTAATGAGGGCATTGAACTTGCCAAAGAATCGATTGATTCAGGTCACGCATTGCAAAAACTAAACGAGCTGATAGAGATTACCAATGGATGATATTTTAGCAAAAATTACTAGCCAAATTGCTTCGGAAGAAAAAGCTTTTTTTGATGCATTTGATAGTGTAAAAGTTACTTTAACGAGGAAAGACAAGCCATTACAAGTTTTGAGTGATGAGTTTTTTTTAATAGCGGAATGCAAAAAAGGTAGCCCCTCTAAAGGAATAATAGTTGATGATTATGCTCCTGTTGAGTTAGCAAAGAAATATGAAAAAGCAGGAGCCTCGGCTATTTCTGTTTTGACTGAAAAAAATTATTTTCATGGTGCAAAAAAACATTTATCAATGGTTAAGTCTGCCGTCAATATTCCTGTTTTAAGAAAAGATTTTATTATTCACCCTTATCAAGTATACGAAGCATATGAGCTTGGTGCTGATATTGTTTTGCTGATTGTTGCTTGTTTAGATAATGACAAATTGCATGAATTGCAGGAGTTGATTATAAGTTATGGAATGACGCCGCTGGTAGAAGTTCACAATGAAGAAGAGCTGGAAAGAGCGTTAGCAATTAACCCGACTTTGGTAGGAATTAATAACCGTGACTTAAAGACGTTTAAAGTGGATGTTGAAACATCCTTTAGGTTAAAAAAGTTAATTCCAGATAGAATTAAAGTCGTTAGTGAGTCTGGAATAAAAAATAATGCAGTTGTCAAAAGGTTAAAAGATGCTGGGTTTTTTGGTGCACTTATCGGCGAATCAATTTTAGTTAGTAGTGACGTTAGGGTGAAGATTAATGAACTGATGGGAGTTAGAGGAATTAAGATTTGTGGAATTACTAATAAGCAGGATTTTGATGCTCTTTCGGCTTTAGGAGTAGATTATTTGGGCTTTATTTTTTATGAAAAGTCTCCTAGGTATGTGTCTTCGAGTAAGGTTGCTGAATTTACTAATAGTAGAGTAACAAAAGTAGGAGTTTTTGTTAATGAAACGGCTGATAGAATAAGAGAAATATATAGCCAAGCTAGCCTTGATGTTGTCCAGCTTCATGGGGAAGAGTCGGTAGATTTTTGTGAGAGTTTAGGTCTGCCTTATTGGAAAGCAATTCGAGTTAAAGACGAGGCTTCATTAAGAATTATAGATAGCTTCCCAAAGAATACTAAGTTTTTATTAGATTCTTTTGTCAAAGATAATCATGGTGGTACTGGGCAGAGTATTGCTGTTGAGTTAATAAAAAAAGCATTAGATAAGACAAAGAATATAATTGTTGCCGGTGGAATTGGGACGGAGAATATTGCAGAAATATTAACGTTGCCTCATCTTGAGGTGGACGTGAATAGTTCAGTTGAGCTTAGCCCAGGCAACAAAGATGTAGTAAAATGTAGCGAAGTTATTGCAATAGCGAAAGGCAAAAAGAAATGAACTCATATTTTGGACAATTTGGAGGACGCTTTGTCCCCGAGATGCTTATTCCCGCTTTGGATGAGTTAGAAAGATGCTACGAGGAAGCTATTGTTGACGATAAATTTCAAACAGAACTAACGGGTTTATTGAATAATTATGTGGGGAGACCTTCTCCCTTGTATTACGCTGAGAATTTAACACGTATACTGGGTGGAGCAAAAGTCTATT
>JAQWCF010000093.1 GCA_028706105.1 Candidatus Margulisiibacteriota bacterium | reverse complement strand
AACAAGTTTAAATATCCATCTTGACTTTACCAAAAATAAAAATATAATTTCTGTCATAACCACTATTAAAAGCTTTAAAGGAGAGGCAAGTAATGAATAAACCGTTTATTGAGAATGATGAAGTATATGAAGAGGAAGAAGAGCTAGAGGATGGACTAGAAGGCGACATAGAAGATGACATAGGCTTAGATGTTTTCGACGAAGAAGAGGAAGACCTAGACCAAATATCCTCCTACTGGAAAAAAGATAATTTTTCTAATGACGATGGTTATGGAAGAAAAAGAAAAGTAAATAAATTTAGCAGAAGCCTCGACTATTAAACGTTGGGGCCTATCCTTCAGTAAGAATAAAAATTAGCGCTTTTGGTTAGAGCACCAAACCCATATTGTCAAATTTATCAACCATCTACTTGCTCAAAACCAAATTCTTCCCTTAGTCTCTTTGCCATTTTCTGCACCAGATATTCAGGCGCAGAGGCCCCAGCTGTAATACAGAGATTCTCTGCTCCCTGCAACCATTCTTTTGTTAATTCTGAAGCATCATCAACCAAAATAGACTTAGAGCCACAACTAGAGGCAATCTCCATAAGTTTCTTTGAGTTAGAACTATTCGCAGAGCCAATAACGATAAAAGCATCACACTTTACTGCTGCCTCTTTGACCGCCTGTTGTCGCGAGCTCGTAGCATAACAAATATCTTCTATCTTAGGAAACTGCACATTCGCAAATCTGCTCACAATCTTTCTCCGCAAATCTTCTGTTTCAAACAAATTGAGAGTTGTTTGATTCAACACCACATATTTATCATAACCTGCCGCTCTAGCCAGGTCTTCTTCTGTTTGAACCACGGTTATATTCTCTGGTGCTTCTGCAACCACACCCCGAACCTCATCATGACTAGGATTCCCAATATATATTACATGGTATCCTTTCTTGGTATAATCAATTACCTCTTCGTGAACTTTTGCAACCAAAGGACAAGTAGCATCAACGATCACGATGTTTCTGTTCATAAAAAGTGAACGAGTTATCGGAGAAATTCCATGCGCACTAAAAATAACTACTGCGCCATCAGGAACCTCTATCTCCTCTTGAGTGAAAGTTACCCCTCTAAGCCTTAAGTCCTCAACAATAACCTTATTATGAACAATCTCGTTATAGACATAGATTTTTTTATGAGGATTGTTTTTTAAAACATCTTCAACAATCTCGAGGGCGTTCTTCACCCCAAAACAAAAACCTCTTGGTTCTAGTAAAAAAAACTTCATTTCTTTTTTACAAACAGCAACGGAAAAATTATGTCGCTAAAGCAGCAAGGCAACCAAACAGCTAGAAATAAAAACATTACAATAAATATGCTTTGAAAAATGCTAAAAGAACCAGCATGTGCTTGCATAATATGAAACAAAGAGGCAACTGTACTTAGTAGCACGTGTCCAGCATGAGAAAAATGTGTTTCTTTCACAAAATAGGATAGCGCTATACCCAAAAATACTGACAAATTAATTAAAACAGGCATTTCTATAATCCCAATATGAGGGTGAGCGCCCTCCAGTCCCAAAATTAATTCTGCCCAGTAGGGAACTAAGGAATCGCTCATGGTAGCTATTCCAATCGAACCAAAATAACCAATTAAAAAGACACTTAAATAACCCCAAACAGACTTATTTTTCATCTTTTGATAATTTCGAAACACTGTCGCTGTTACCAGTGCACTAAGCACAACATGTAAGGGGTGAAAGATCTCAAACAGTTGACCAGCAACTTCCGTATTAAACAAACTTGGAAATATTAACCGAACACAAAACATAAACAAAACAGCAATAACCGCTCCCGAAAAAGTAAATCTAAAATGTTCCTTCAATTCGTTCCATATCGTTAGCATTTTTCCCTCCCAATAATATTATTAATTTCTTCTGGTCTAGCAACAATGTATTTAGCACCATTATTTACCAACTCTTCTTTCGTTCTAAATCCCCACAAAACGCCTACCCCGATCATGCCTGCATTTACTGCCACCTGCATATCTACATCGGAGTCACCCACATACAGAACCTCGTCTGGCTTTACTTTCAATGACTTTGCCATCTCTAGCAATACTTGTGGGTCTGGTTTCTTAGGAATACCTTCTGACAATCTTTCACCGTAAACTAATTCAAAATTGGCTGGAAGCAACTTCGCTGTCATTGCAACTGTAATTAAATGAGGCTTATTCGAAAGAATTGCCTGCTTAATCCCTTTATTTTGCAAACAACTTAATAACTCCAAAATACCTTCAAATGGAACCGAATGTTCTGTCCATTTATTATCGTAATATTCCCTAAATTTTTCAACAAACAAAGCAATCGTCTGCTCATCCGTTATATGCTGTGGCAAGACACCACCAACCAAGCGATCTAAGCCACTACCAACCAAATACTTATAATCTTCTTCGCTAAACGTAGGCAAGCACAAATCTTTTAGGGCGTTATTCATAGAATTTGTTATATCGGTAATTGTGTCTAATAACGTGCCATCCAAATCAAAAATTACAGCTTTTACAATCATCAGAATCTAAATCTTACTCCAAAGATAGGCGTCATTGACATCATTTTAACAGACGACTTCACTGAATAATCACCATTCCACACATAATCATAAACATTTTTTTCATTCAAGATATTAGCAACCCCGATATAGGTTTGTCCTTCTAATCCATCAAAAGGCCAAATTGGTTTCTTGTGCTCTAAAATTAAAGTTAGGTTACTATAGTCAGGCAATCTACTGCGGTTATATTTATTAGGGTCACTCAAATATTTCGTTCTGACATTTAAAGATGTTGCCCCTGTAAGATCTGTGTATGGCCTTCCTGAGTGATATTGCCAATCTACAACCAAACTCCAATCTTTACTTAAATCTACTTCGCTGGCTAGACTAAAAGTATGTTTTTGGTCTTGTTTAGCAGGATACGAAAACGTAACCGACTCTTCATAAACAGCCTCTTGGTTTGTATATGCCATCATCAGGTTCCAACCATCACTCTTTTTCTTTTTAAACATAACCTCAATCCCACCCGCATGTCCCTTTTTGTTATTATCGTAACCTGTAATCATTCCTAAGCTGTCTATTTGTTCCCTAAGCAATGAGTGATAATTCTTTTCAAAAATAGAAATTGAAAAATTTACAGCATCTCCCAGCTGATGCTCTATCCCCAAACTATATTGCATGGCCTCTTCTGGTGGCAAATCAACAAAGTGGGCGCTGACTATCTGTGGGTTGTATTGTGAATACTTCCCAGCAGAAAGCTTGAGTGTCGCGCCTTCGTTCTTAACCCTTACGCCAATCCTTGGCTGAAACGACTTCGATTTTGACAACTCCTTGTGGTCAATAAAACTATATCTGACTCCTAGATCCAAAAACAATGTATCTGGAACGATTGTTTGCTCGTCCTGTATGTATGCTCCATAAACAGAGTACTCTTTTATATAGTCTTCAGAAGAAACAGTCCCTGCAAACCCAGGATAATAATAGTTACCCAGAAGATGCAAATTCGTTGATTCCTTAATAGTTCTTTCTTTTCGAAAATATAACCCACTGGACACTAAGTGATCCTTATTGTCTCTGTATTGTAAATCCGTCATAAAATAAAATGGTTCTTGTCTCATGTTTTCTGACACTATATCAGACACCACAAGGCTATTTTTGCTTAATACTGAGTTCTCCATTCCTACAGTAAGCTCGGTCTTAAGCTTATTACTCCAATGGCTAGTCAGCTTTGTTTGCAAAAAATTGCGTCTGGCAACGGAGGAGATCCTTCCTATTTGACCCAAATTGAAGTCTTTGTTGTCCAGTTTATAAAAATCATAATATGTTTTAAAATCCATAACTAGTTCATGTTCAGGAGATAATTTCATAAAAAATTTCTGACCATAATTCTCTAAGTGTGGAGCAATAACGCCTTGTCCTTGATTCATCAGCATTAAAAGATAATCATAATATGTTCTCCTCAGAGATATTAGAAAAGAGCTTTTCCCTCTCATAATTGGACCTTCTACATATAACTGCAGGTCTGTTAGCCCTTGTGCAATGTCCAGATGATAATTGTGCAAATCTCCCTCGCGCTCTTTAATATCAATAACTCCACTCAAGGCATCAGGATAACAAACAGGCATTCCCGAAGTATAAACCTTTGTTTCTTTAATTAGTTGAGGATTTACTAAGCTACCCTTACCCTCAAAAACAAATGCCTCATACACAGGCTGACCATTTACTAAAGTAACCGTCTCCTGTGCTCCTCCACCTCTAAAATACAACTTCGCATCAAAATCTCCACCATCAGCTACGCCAGGCAATTCTCGATGTGCCATTTTCACATCAGGAAAAATAGTTAGTCGATTAAAGTCTTTGTAGTCTTGTCCACCTAAACTATAAACAGCACCACCACCACCTTTGGATGAAAAAGATTGTTGTTTTATTTGTTCATTATTATGTTCCTTGGTTTCGTTCTGATCCCTTACAACAGACTTAACCATATCCTTTAAGGTGGTACCCCGGCTATTTAAAAAATTGGTATAATTGCTAGTGGCCGAAAAAGAAACCGCAGAAAAAATTAATATAAAAATCATTAAACTAGTTCTGTTCATTTATACCTCATCTAAAATTCCTTCATAGTGATTACTATCACTTAGTTTATATGTTATCCTATTTAGTATTATACTGTACATTATTTTGGGGATGTAATGAAAAAACTTTTACTGATTATTTGCTGTCTTTGCTTCTTCCCTCTAGCTTTCACTAGCGAAACATCTACTGCTTCTTTCGCAATAAACTATTTAAATAAAACAGAACTCTTTGTCTACCAAAAACATTCGTCTAAAAACATTATTGACGCCGATCTTTCCTTCAGTGAATACTCTTACTATCTGCAAGACTCTTTTAAAGAAATTCCGTTTTCTAAAATTCTTTATCTACCAGCATCCTATCTTTGGTCTACTGGTAACATGGTTTTTCTCTTTGATGCCTACAATATCTCCTCAGTTATTTTTCAAGCTATCCAAACAAAAAAAGATTTTCAACGCGTTGCTGATGCTCATAATAAAGAATTCGGCACACCCCTCTATGCCTCAATACAAGGACAAACGTTAAAATATGTTTGGGAAACAAATAGTGGCAACATCCTTTTAAGTCACACTGTCCGACCACTTGGCTTTACTTTACAGAATATGGTCGCAGAAACACCCCACCCAGGCTTTGCCTTTATGGATTTAGAAAACATTACCTTTGCAGAATCACTACGCATCTGGAAAGTACTTAGAGAAAATGATGTTATAGATATAAACGGAATATCCATCGCTAAAGATTTGGATAGCAAAATAGCTCGGCTTGACCAAACCCTTGAATCACTAAACTTAAGTTCTTTTAATCTTCAAAAGCTAAAGGTCATGTTAATCGCCACGGCCTACGGCGAAACAAACGTTTTTTATCTCAACAAAAACAACAGCCTAATCACCAATAGTCCTGAAGACGAAAATTTTGAAATTATGCTACAATAATTCATATGGAACGCAACCAATCTGTAGACCCTAATTATGAAGAACCAGTACTTGAAACATCTCTTAGACCAAGATCTTTTGATCAATATATTGGCCAAGAAAATATCAAAAAAAACCTAAAAATACTTATTCAGGCTGCAGTTGAAAGAGGAGAAACCATCGACCACTTACTTTTCTATGGTCCGCCTGGTTTAGGAAAAACAACTCTAGCCAACATCATTGCACATGAAATGAACGTTAACGTCAAAACAACTTCCGGACCTGCCATTGAACGACCGGGTGACCTAGCAGCAATACTTACTAACCTACAAGAAAACGACATTCTCTTCATTGATGAAATTCATCGGCTTAGCAAGGGCGT
>JAQWCF010000092.1 GCA_028706105.1 Candidatus Margulisiibacteriota bacterium | reverse complement strand
AATTATTTCATGAAACGTTTGTTTGATTGTGACGATATATTCATACGTTAGTTGAGAGGAATAAACATTGAACAATAAAGTAGTTTCTATTATAAAAGAAGATCAAGGTTTTAATTTGCCAGAGATATATAAGGTATTACAGAAAGAAATACGGAGATGTATTGCTTTAAATTTGAGAAGAACCAATGGAAGAATTACAGAGGATGACTTTGTTAAAAATTTTATAGGCGTTAAGAATGTAGAAGCTTTAAAACAAAGACTATTTGTTATTGCAGAAAACGGTGAATTAGAATGGAAAAATGATATTATTTCAATTGACGATTTAGCAAGAAAATTAGGTTCGTTAGACAAGATAACTCCAGAAATAAAAAGATTATTTGATAGTTCTAAGTATTTATATAATAGAACAGATTATCCCGCTCTTGCACCTTCAAATAAGAAAGATAGAATACGCGGAGTATATGAACAAGATGGTCCAGTTTATGGGTTTGATTTATTGATTCGTCCAAACGTTGCAAAGTTTCATTCTGAGGAAGGGAAAGCTCACAATGATTTGGTTCTGGGGAAAAATTGTTTTGCCATAGTGCTTCATGTTGACATCAATATGGAAGGAAAAATAGACCTATATTCTAAGAGTATGGTTAGGTATGTAGGTTCTGCTGGGATAAGGGAAAATGGCCTTTTGAAGTTTTTAATAAGGTATTCTAGCCAAGGACTTAGGTCGGAAATAATTGAAAAAATAAATGCAGGCGACATTGAAAATGTCGTAAAAAAGGTTCTAAATGTCGCTAATTTAGCTGCTAGTAATACAATACGAGTAATTGGCCCTTAGTCTAAGCTAAATAGCAGAATCCAAACAATTATTCTTTATTTTTTGTTTTAATAGGTAAAATATTACCACCAGCTAGGTCGCTAATAACATTAATAAGCTCAGTGTTAGAAGGGATTACTATTTTGGTGTTATTTTTTAACGCTTCGCTAACAGTTTCCAGTTTTTTTAATAGTTGAGCGTTGCCTTTAAAATATTTTTCAGCAGATTCGTTGACTATTTTGATTGCTTCTCCGTCTGCTTCTGCTTTTAGTTTAATTGCTGTTGCTATGCCTTCAGCTTTTTTGATTTCAGCACGTCTTTCACCATCTGCTTTGGTTTCTATGGCAGTTGCCATATCAAGAGCCGCAATCTTTTCGTTCTCTGCCTTAACGACCATGTTCATGGCCATTTGCACATCTTCTGGCGGTTCAATCCTTTGTAGTTCTACTCTGACAACTTTGATTCCCCATTGAATAACTTGTGAGTCCAAGATTGACTCGACTTGTTCATTGATGGAGTCTCTGTTTTCATTGGCTTCTGTTAAGGTCATTTTACCGATAACAGCTCTTAAAGTTGTTGTTGTGAGCGAAGGCACTGCAGATTGAAAGTTTTGTACATTGTAAATTGCATCAGCAGGATTTATTACCTTATAGTAAACAACTCCGTCAACTTCCGCATTTAATTTATCTTTTGTGATAATTGATTGAGGGTCAATGTCCACTCGACGTTCGGTAATATTAATTATATATATGTTTTGAATAATAGGAATTATCCAATTAAAGCCAGCAGTGGCTGTTCTAGTATATTTTCCTAGAAATTCTATCACACCAAGCTCCATCGGACGGACTATTCGTATTCCAGTTGCAAATATAATCAGTATAGGAATTAAAATTAAAATCATGTTATTACCTCCAGAGTTTTATAGTTAATAGAGTAACATAGTAATGTTGAGAAATAAATTATGTAAAAGAGCAATCAAGCAAAATATTTGTTCCTTTGCTATAATCATTAGTGAGAAGATTTTGTTAAAATTAAGACTGTGGAGTTAAGGAGTTAGTTGATGAAGAAATATATAATGCTAGTTTTAGTCTGTAGTATATTGTTACTGTTAGCGTCTTGTGGGAATAAAACATATATAAATATTGTCAAAGAAACTACGCTGAAAGGCGAATCCTATACAGTCGGTCATTTGATTGATGCTATAGCTGGCAAGAATGGAGAAGTGAATTGGGTAATTGTTAAGCAAAAGGACCAGCCAAATCTTGTTACTGTTGATGTTGAGATTAAAACAGCGGATAAAGCAAATGAGCATATTGTTCAAATGCAATATTTTTTAAATACAGACAAGGATCATGTTAGGTTAATAAAAAAAGAAATTGATGGCAAGACTTTAACTCCTATGGCTTGGGCGTTACAGATATCGCGGATAATTATGGAGAGCAAGTCTCATTAGCTGGGTTTTTATCTTAATATTGCCCAGTTGTTAAAAGTACTAAGGTGCAAGCCACTAACACTTCAACATTGTTTTCCTTTAGTATTTCATGAAACTCATCATTCTCAGTTCCTGGATTGAAAATAACCCTTTTTGGTTTAAGACTTAAAACATAATTGTAGTATGGTGGTTGGTTTTGTGGTCCGACATAAAGCGTAACAGTATGAACATCATCAATTTTTGGCATGCCAGTTATGATTTCTATTCCGGCGATTAGCCCGTTTCTAATGCCAACAGGAATTGCTTCATGTCCTAGCTCAGTTAGCTTTGTAACAGCCATATATGAATATCTTGATTCTTTGGGACTAGCACCGATTATTAAGGTTTTTTTGGTTTTCATAAGGATAGTTTACACTATAAAGGCAAGAAATTCATGGTACAAGTTATTCAAAATATGTTTGAGGTTTTAATAAATGGGCATACATAACTGTGATGGTAGACAATAATGAAGTATAAAATAATTGCATTTAATGAGTATGGTTATAAAGATTACCTTGCTTATAAAAAAGAGAAGGGAGACCCTTTATATGTAAAAATATGGTCTTTTATGACCTCCCCTGTGAGGTTACAAGATCATAATTTCTTCAGTAGTACTGGAGATGCAATTACGTTGCGTTCTTTGGGCAAATTGTCAGAAACAGAATCAAATCCAGTTCAGGCTTATGTAAAAACACAATGGAGAGATTATGATAATTTTTCTACTGATGAGAAACAGGCAATTAAAGAATCTTTTGCTAGACTTAAGTTTCGAACTCAGGAGATAGATGCTAGTTTTAAAAAGCTAATCCCAAACATTATGCCTCGTACTTACTATAGGGGAATTATGTCGTCTTCTAATTTGGGTGTTAGAATGTTGTCTAACGCCAAAGAAGGAGAAGTAGTTATGCCAGATTATGGTTATGCATTTGCTTCGACAGATCGTGAAGTTGCAGATGGGTATGCTAGAGGAATGTATAAACCGAAGAATCCAAAAGAGCATATTTTTATAGAAATAAAAGCTCCAAGTGGAACAAGAGTATCAAAAAACCCTTTTCATCTTGGAGAAGTAGTATTTCCAAGAAAAGCTACGTTTAAGGTTTTAAAAAATATAGAGGAAGACGGAATTACTAAGGTGACACTTCAGTATATATTGCCTAAGAACTAGGTAAAAGTACAAAATCCTAGATAGTTGCTAGATTGATGGTTATGAGTTAAGCAGAAGTTACTGTGCAACGCTGTGCAATGTTTTGTGATTTATAGTTGCATAGTAGGCATGTATTTAAATAAAATAAAAGATAATATATTATCTAATTCTTGCAAAAATTAGCAATATTAGATAACAGAGTAGCTATGAATAATTTTTTATTGATTCAGCAAACACCGATCAAAATAGCTATTGCTTTGGAATGTGAGGGCGAATTGTTAGAGCTTTTCACCAAAAAGTAAGATAAGTCCATTGAAGAGCTGCTCAGTGGAAAGCTATAAGTCATTAAAGGTATTTAGTAATCAGCCACTAGTTGGAACCTTGGCAATAACTGAAGACAATTTCTTTGCCTTTGAATATGATGCAGAGTGGTTGGGTTCAGGCTATTCAAAATCCTACGACAAATGATATTTTACATGTTGCTAAAAGTATTGGGCTTAAATAAAATCAAGCCAAAGATATAGCATTGGATATTCAAGAAAAAACAAGAACGCTTCCTTAAACATTGTTCATTCAATCCTCCGCAATGCTTAATTGTGGAAGAATTATGCAATTACTGTCTCAATGGTTCGATATATTTAATAACTGAATAATTTGAAAAAGGATATTTTCATGGCAATAAATACAAACTATTATGTAACAGCAACAAACGCAACAACATTGGCTGCACATATAAATGCTAACGCTGACACCCAAAAATCTACTGAAAAAATAATAACAGCCTTACCTAAAGAAGAATACCCACTTGAAGCACAAGCGCAATACGACTCGTTATTAATAAGTGGTCAATTGCAAACTTCAGACAAACATATATTAAACCAAAGCGGAAACATTGTGACGTTAAAAGGTATAGGTATGCCAAACGGTGTTTATTTTGCATCATCAGTAACGGATATTTCTGTAGAAAGTGAAGTAGGCGAAGCTTTTTATGAAGAGGTAAAAGCAAAGGGGTTTAACCATGTAAGGTTTTATTTACAATATGAATGGCTTAACGAGGATTCAGATAAAGCTGATTTTTTTAATTTTCTTAATGAACAAATAAGCTTTGCTGAACAAAATGGTCTTGGAGTAATACTAAGTTTGCATTATTTTGGCGTACATAACGATGTTCAAAATGATGGACATTTTTTTAATGGAACTACTTCAGCCCAAAACATCAAGGATTTTTGGCAAAGAATTTCCGATAATTATAAAAATAACAATACTATCATTGGATATGGATTAATTAACGAACCTCAGCTATACAATTCTGTAACAAGAGAGACCTATTTAACGGAAGAAGCTCTTTATAATATTTATCAAGAAACAGCAACTGCAATAAGAAACAATGGAGATAATCATTTAATATTTATCGAAGAACCTTTTCATAAAAATAACGATACAGAATACATATCTCTAAAAAATCAAAGCATAAATCCTGATCCATACCAAAACTATGACCCATTCTTAACACTCAAATATCCTAATAGTGAACAAAAAATACCCAATATAGTATATGAGTTTCATTTTTATGGACCAACTGCTTTTACCCATAAAATGAACACAGGTTTTGGCGAAATGGGAACACAATACCCATATTTAGACTATACCAATTATGGTAAGGCAACATATAACGGTGGTGAATATGGATTGGAAGCTCTTAGCAATAATGCTAATTGGACAAACTATAGTAGTGGTTGGGTGGATTTATCTGAGCTAGGTCAAAACTCAACACATTTTGTGCCTGGATTTGTGATTAATGATGGTGATGGGAAGCTACAAATAGATGATGTAGTAATAACAAAAAAAGAAATATCCACAAACATAGAATCAAATATAGAGGTAAAAAATTCTGACTTTAGCCAATCTCGCAACTATCTAGATTGGGAAAATATGACACCAGATAATACTCCTAGATATTGGTATTATGAAACAACCTCTATGGATGAAAATACAAAACTAGAAATCCAAGATGGAGCACTGTATTTAGATTGCACTTCAGAACCCGGAAGACAGTCATCGATTAAAACAGTTGGTGGTCATAATTCTTATTTGTTTGATATTGAAGACGGCTATGAATATAAGATTTCTTTTAGATACAAACTAACAGACAATACTTTAAGCGATAAAATGCGACCAATGTTTCAAGTATTTAAAGAAGTAGAAACATTTGTATATGACAGAACATATATTGAAAATCGTATAAACACATATTACAGAAAATGGGCAGAGGATAATCAAGTGCCGCTTTATTGTGGCGAATTTGGTTCTGATGATCCCTCACAGGCAATATCAACTTATTCAGCTTCACAAGAAATAGCTTGGACGGCAGATATGGTTAGAGCATTATGCAATCCGCAAGAACCACACAATTCCATTTCCTTTAGCTTTCATAGTGGGAAAGATGATTATATAGATTCATCAAGAAATATTTCTCACACAAAGTCTGGATTTGGCATTATGGATAC
>JAQWCF010000091.1 GCA_028706105.1 Candidatus Margulisiibacteriota bacterium | reverse complement strand
ACACCATATATTCTTTCTTATGGGGACACTCTGGAAATTAAAGTTATTAATAAAACTGAATTAGACACTAAACAAGCCATAGCACCTGATGGAAGTATCTCGCTACCATCTATTGGCAGAATGAACGCTAGTGGTTTATCTTTGGATGAGCTTCAGAAAAAAGTCAGGGATAATTATTCTCTATATATTAAAAATGCAGATGTAGTTATCTACCTAACTCCAAAACCTATATATGTTGTACAACTTGACCCCAAAAAAGAAACTTGGGAAGTAAAAGAAGCAAAGACGCCTCAAGAAGCTATTGCCTATATGGGGCAATCTAGCAATCAATTGGCCTCTTGTAACTTACAAGCTGGTGATGTTGTTACTGTAAATTATGGTAAAACACCAGAATTTTGGGAAGATAACTGGTATAAGGTGTTAAGTGCGGTTGGGATGGCTACAGGTATTTGGGCAGTGGTGAGTAGATAGGGAAGGTTCGTCGATACCCCCCATTTGGAAAATGATACACAATAAGTTGCGTCAAAAAACAAGTTATATGCAAGAAAAAACACTTTTAAATATAAATATTTTATCTGGAATAGGACTTTTTAAGGAGCTCTTTGTCATCTACAGAGAGTATAGAACAATAAGATAGATATTTTAAAAATACTTTATTTTTTATTAGATTTGTTCCACCCTTATGAATAATCATTTTAACTTTTTTATTAATGTTATCATTTGAAAGATCAGCTTTAAAAGTATTACTTAAACTACTATTCATTTCACCAAATACAAGACCAATTTTATAGAATTCATCATTCGCATCTTTGTTCCCAGATTTTAGTGCTTCTTGATTTAACAATAGCATTGAAGCATATACTCCTTCTAAATCGTCTTTTGTTAAGTTTTTCTTTATAACTTTCTCTAATGCTATAAATCTTTCAGCGTCAAAACCTATTTTCGACCAACTATAAACATTTGGTGGGTAGGAATTTGCAAAAAGCTTATTTTCAGATGGTGATATGCCATGCATCATATAGATATAGCCTACAAGCCCACTATATAGGTCTTTATTTAAAACTCCTTGGCTATCAATCTTTATTGTTTGTTCTAACCATGCAAAACTACTTCCGATATCTCGTTCATTCAACTTAGTTGTTGAAAAGCTCAACACACATGTACTAAGGATTATTAATAATAAAATTTTTCTCATGCTTTAAGTATACTTCATACTTTAATAATTAGTTATAGATAACTTGTCTATATATTTACAGAAAAGATAAAAAAGTGTTCGCTTTCAGCATATAACACGCAGTATACGCTGTGTCACTACATTTCTTGGCCTCCAGCAAACCTCTAGAATAAATTCAAATTTCTCAGAGCATTCGGATTACTGCTGGACCGTTAGACGCAATGTTGGATTATTAGTATATAATAATGTTTATGGAAATGATTAATGTCTTAACTAACGGCATCGGAACAAATTTAGGCAAAGAAATCAGGGTTGAATATTTTAATAACAAAACCCGATTGTTAAAATTGGTTAATCATAAAAATCTAGACAAAATAGACACAACTAGTCTTAATGTAGAATATTTTTGGGACATGTTGGCGTTAGCTATATTTCACGAAAAAGTAATAGTTCCTTTCCATGGTTCAATAAACTTTATAAAAAACACTCGGTCTTACGGTGTGAAACAAGTTGAAATGGGTTCTTATACTCTTGATAATCACTATCTCAAAAAAACAGAATCTATTACAACTCAATTTTTTGCTATAATTAATAAATATGAGCTAACAATCGAACAATTGAATATTCCTAACATAGAAGCCCACATTAAAGCAGGAAAATCATTCTCTGATTTATGAGTCAAAGAAAAACACTTTGGAAGGATAGAGTTGAATTTTTGAAAGATATTTCTTCTTTTATAGGGAGGAATGGAGCTTTCTTTAATCAAAACTCAAATCGCATGAGCGACCTTTTTGAGATGTCTGTTTATAGTGATATTTTGAGATATTACACTCGAAAAAAATTCGAGATTGAAGTTAAAAATATAAATAAAAAAAATGGGGCTTTTCATTTCAAATTAAGTCCAGCAGGAATCGTTGATAATTTTTCATATTTTATTGTTAATAAAAAAGAGGGAAACACTCAACTAATATATGAGGTTCATCATAACACGAGAGTACAGTCAGCACATGATGAATATATATATTTTACTGCGGATGTCTCTGTTTGCTGCTTAGGTGGAGTCACCACAGTAAAGCAGTCAAACGGAAAACGAAACAGTTATATAGAAAACTCAATGTTAGTAACATTTTTCGAAGCAAAAAATATGGTTCCCTTTCCTGAGATAATATTTAGCTTTAATGGAATTGTATTAGAAGTTACCCCTAAGTTTATTATGAAACAAATATTGCCGATAAAAAACGGTAACAACTTATGTCCTGCAATTGTTTTTGCTGGTAAAGAAAATGACCATACCACTCGAATAATTCAATCGATTAAAACAAGATATGGCATTAATGTAATTACTGGATTATATGCTACTAAAGGCAAAATTTATTCACTGAAAAACCTGAACGAATTCTAGGTAAGTATTTCTTGGATGGGCTCCGCCTAGTAATTTATTCCGAAACCTACTAATTAAATAAGCCTTTCTCGCCGTACAAGAGTCAAGCACTCCATATTATTTACAACACAAACCTAATAATAAAGTAGCATTACTTTTATGTAGTTCTATAATTATAAAATGGATTAATTGGCTTGATAATAATTGATTTAAAAAGAATGTCCCTATATTATTAACCTATATGAAAAAAATATTAATAGGAATAATAATTTTAATTTTTTCTTTTACTTATGTGTGTGCAGCTAACTCCAAAAATGCATTAGCTTATTATAATGCAGGGGATGCTAAGGCTGTCCTAAAAGATTACTTAGAGGCTATTGATGATTATTCTAAGGCTATAGAGTTAGACCCTAAATATGCAGCTGCTTACAATAACCGAGGGGTTGCTAAAGATGACCTACAAAACTACACAGGAGCTATTAAAGACTATAACAAAGCAATAGAGCTTAACCCTAAATATGCAGGAGCTTATTATAACAGAGGGCTTTCTAAATATAATCTACAAGACTACACGGGAGCTATTAAAGACTATAACAAAGCAATAGAATTTAACCCTAAAGATGCAGGGGCTTACTATAACCGAGGAATTGCTAAAGATAACCTACAAGACTACACGGGAGCTATTAAAGATTATACTCGAGCTATAGAACTTAACACTAAATATGTAGATGCTTACTATAACAGAGGAAATATTAAAGCTAAACTAAAAGATTACAAAGGGGCTATTAAGGACTATACCAAAGCAATAGAACTTAACCCTAAATATGCTGAGGCTTACCATAACAGAGGGCTTGCTAAATACTATTCTGGCGATAAACATGGAGCATTATCTGATTTAAAAAAAGCAGGTGAATTAGGTGATATGACAGCTTACGAAGCTATACAGGAAATTTCAAAGAAGTAAAACAAACCCTCTTTTCCGTTCAACATACTAGTGAACTCCTCAATGGTTATATTGAAGTCATGAATTATTTTAGACAGAACCACAGGAAACAGACAAATGTACATTTATATCGTACATTATTTATTTTAATAACGTATTATATATGTAGAGCAACCAACTATTATTATGATTGATATGGAATATATCCATTTAATATATTTAGTCTTAAAAAACTTTATTATGTAAGGAGTTGAAACAGTTATTAAAGCAAAAAGTAATCCTAATAAAATAGCCAATAACTTTTTATGATAAAACAACCACGCATTGCCTGCTGTTATTTGAAAAATATTCCAAGAATGAAATATAAAAAAAATCCAAATTAAAATATTATAGAATAGTGACTTTTTATTTCTAAGCGGATATATAATTATGAGTCCAACGAATAAAGTTACTAAAAAAGAGTTAATGAGTAACTCAAGATTTGCGCCGAGCCAGTAGAATGGAATAAGTATTAATGATTGCATAGGTATCCTATATCATATTCTATGTCTCACTGAAAAGCTATATCTATGAAGAATATTGCAAACTGCTACTTGGGTTAGAAAAAGGGGTGTTGGGTGACGACGTGCAGTAATTTAGGATATAATTTTAATACAATGAAACAAATCCTTTTCCTTTTATTATTTTCCTTCCTCTTTGCCTCAACTCCTGATTTCTACCAAAACCTGCTAATTAAAGAAGCCTCACTCAACGTTAGAGAGTCTGGACATTCATATTATTTACAACATCCATCCAACAATAAAGTAGCCTTACTTGTCCATGGTTACACTTCCAATCCAACAGAAACATTAAACTTAGGGAACTATCTTTATAACCAATGTTTTGATGTGTTCGCAATAAGGTTAACAGGTCACGGTACTACTCCGGAAGATTTAAAGAATACAAAATGGCAAGAGTGGTATTCTTCAGCAACTGAAGCCTATGTTTTTTGCTCAGAAAACTATAAAAATGTTTATGTGTTTGGTGTGTCAGCTGGTGCACTTGTTGGGCTAAAGCTAGCAGAGAATTATAACATCAACGGTTTAGTTGTTGCTGGAACATTCCTGTATCTAAATTCCAATGCTAAATATGCTTACTGGCTGTATCCGATAACAAAACTACTACATATTCCATTAGGACATATAGATGTTCCTATACCGCCTGAAAGACAACATATCACTTATCTTAGAAATCCTATAGATTCCGCTGTTCAGCTTTCTTATTTTGCCAAAAACGTCAAAAAACAACTTAGTAAAGTAACTTGTCCAATACTTATAATGCATTACCCTAACGATGATGTGGCAGATCCGAAATCAGCGCACTATGTTTATAATAAGGTTAAGTCGGCTAATAAAAAATTAGTGTGGGCTGGCAAAGAGCATTCGTTTTTGATAGATACAGATAAAAGTTTATATAAGAAAATTAGTGATTGGTATTTGGGATTGTGAGAGGAGAAAGATTAATGGTTAATAATGAATTAAAAACCGCAGATGACGTGAAAGAATATGTGGATTGTATTTTTAATAAAATCTTAGAGGCTCAAGATACAGATTCAATAAAAAAAATAATTGATGAAGATCCAGTCCTCATTAAAAACAAAATGAATGTTGATAAATATCCCAGAATAAATTTTGATATAAACAAAGATGAAATTGATTTGCTAATAAATCAAAATGTTATCGACAATGAGGGAAATATAATTCCAAATTTTCAAAATATTATAAAGAACTCAGATGCTATTACCAAACTTTTTTATGTAGCATTGTGGAAAAATGGGGATTTAACTAAAATTAAACATATTATTCAAGGGATTAGGGATAAAGAAGAATCAATTTCAAAAGAAGATGGATTAGTGTTTTACCATTTTGGTAAATACTTGAAAAATAAAAATCTACCTATTATTGATCAACATGTTTTACGTGCATTTGCAATATATAAAACTGAAAACACTGATTCAAAAAAAATAAATAAGTTAAGAAAATTGAGTACAGTTAATAAAAGTCATAAAAAAATAATATCAGATTATAAAAAATGGTCGGTAAAGGAAGTCCAAATAAACCTAAAAAATATTCCTGATTATTTATATTATATTGATAAAACATTATTTGCTTTAGGTAAAGCTATTAAAATTAAAGACACAAAAGACCAAAATAGCTCTTTGTCTCAAGTTTAATCTAAAATCTAAATTTCCCTGCGCGTGTATCTATCTTAGTGAATAGTGAAAAGTGAATGGTGAAAAGTAATGCAAAAATAATTTATCCCTCCATGGCTCTGTCTCAACTCTTCTCAACTCTATCAAACTCTACTCAACTCTAGTTGAGGGGGTGGCGAACACAGATAAGAAACGGATGGGTGTAGCTAATCGTGGCTGGACGGTAAGCAAATTCATAAACGCAAAATAAAGCTCTAACGTACAGGCTAGGTCAACCCGCACCAGTCGGTGCAGGTTGGGCGGGTCAGCAGTGGTTCAGCTGGAAAAGAAACGGACAGGTGTAGTGGATGGTGGTTGGACAGGAAATGATGGTTGTTGCGGAAGACCATGGTTGTAGTTGCTGGATAGCATCTGGTTCATTGCTGGATAGCCTGTAGTAAAATCGTGGGGTAATGTCCAGAAATGTTTGCAATTTCATCGTAAACTCCATATACCTTAAGCAGCAATTTCTGACAAAATATTAAATTGTTCTTTAAATTGCCTAACTACTTCTTCTAAGAAGTCAGGATTTATA
>JAQWCF010000090.1 GCA_028706105.1 Candidatus Margulisiibacteriota bacterium | reverse complement strand
AATGCAGAACTATCCGCTGAACATCCTAAATACTATAAAGAAATCCACCTAATTTATGAATTTGGTAAAAGTGTCCCAAAGGACAAAGCAAAAAAAGCTATCGATTTATCACTAGAAAAATACTGTGGAGTTAACCAAATACTAAAGCAATTAGCTAAAGTTAGCTATGAAATAAAGTTTGTTGAGTAAACAACCAATTCTGCTCACCCTTAAGTGGGGAGCTGTCACTGAAGTTGACTGAGAGAGGCTACAATAAAAGCAAGCTAACCCTATAAACAACAAATGAAGCTAACCACGCAACCGAAAGAGCATAGACAGAATAAATACCTACTATTTTCCAAGAACCAGCTTCTTGTCTAAAAACAGCCATCGCTGCAACACAAGGAATATACAAAAGGACAAACACCATTAACGACAAGGCAGTTGCCTTCGTAAAATTGGGATCTTGTTGCAATGCCGCTCTCAAATCAGTAATACCATCTTGAGTTTCACCCAAAGAATATATCGTGCTTAAGGTAGAGACAACAACCTCTTTTGCAGCTAACCCAGTAACCAACGCTATGCCTATTCTCCAATCAAAGCCTAACGGTCTAATAATTGGCTCCAGTAGCTTTCCAGCTCTGCCAGCAATAGAGTATTCCAATTGTGCTGAAGCTTCCATCAGGCCTAATTCAGCAACCAAGGACTGCTTTTCACTATCAACATAATTACTTTTAACGACCTGAACCTTCTGCTCCTGAAAGTTCTGCTTAATTGCCTGACTATGCGGAAAACTGCTTGCCACCCAAATCAACACTGATGCAAGCAAAATAATTGTTCCTGCTTTTTTCAAATACATTTCTGCTTTTATCTTTGCTTGGAAAAAAATAGATTTTAAAGTTGGCATTCTGTATGGTGGTAACTCCATTACAAAAGGCTCAGACTCACCTTTATAAATAGTTTTCTTTAATAAAACTGCAGAAACAAGCGCTATCGCAACTCCAAACAAATAAACACCAAACAACACGTTTCCTGCCATCTCTGGAGCAAAAAAAGCACCAATCAGCAACACATAAACAGGTAGTTTCGCCCCACAACTCATGAAGGGGATTATCATCATCGTCACGATTCTGTCACCCCTGTTTTTAAGTGTTCGTGTTGCCATAATTGCTGGAATAGAACAACCAAACCCAGTTATCATGGGCAAAAAAGACTTACCATGAAGACCCACAAAGTGCATTACTTTATCCACTACAAAAGCTGCTCTAGCCATATAGCCAGTCGCTTCCAGAAAAGATAAAGCAATAAATAATAAAACAATATTAGGGAGAAATATCACAACCCCGCCAACACCAGAAATAATACCATCTACAATTACTGAGTGCAGTATTCCAGCAGGCAACACATAACCCACACCTATGGCTAAATACTTAAATCCTAACTCAATCCACCCCATTGGAGCTTCTCCCAGCCTAAACGCAAACTGAAAAACAAGCCACATAATTACAAAGAAAAAAGGTAAGCCTAAAAATCTGTTTATCAAAAAAGTATCTATCCAGTCTGTAAGAGTTTTACTCTCTCTAACTTTATAGATTACTGTCTCTTGGACAGCTCCTCGAATAAATGCATTTATATCTTCAACTATCACCAATTCTGGATCGTCGTATCCCTTTTGTTCAAAATCATCATAAGTATCTTGTAAAATTTTTCCTATTCTTAACCAAACAGGATACTCTTTCACTTCAGAATAGACGTGTTTATCATTTTCTAATAATTTTATAGCTAACCATCTAGTTGAATATTTATCTAGGCCACTTTCTGTTTTTAACAACTGCTCCAACTCAGCAATTTTTTCTTCTATCCGTTCACTAAAAGAAAGCTTATCCTTAGCGCTCACTATCAAACCAGAATAAACTCTAATAATATGATCAAATAAATTATTGAGCCCTGTTTTTTTGACTGCCGAGGTTGGAACAACATGAGAACCTAACAACCTCTCAAGAAGTTCAATATCTATTTTCGTTCCTTGTCTAACGACCTCATCATGCATATTTAAGGCAACCACCATATTTACCTCAAGTGCCATCAACTGAACCGTAAGAGCTAGATTCCTTTCTAGATTAGTTCCATCAACAACATTGACCACAACATCTGGTCGTTCTTCTATTAGGTAATTTCTAGCAATAACTTCCTCTGGAGAATAGGCCGTTAAAGAATATGTACCAGGAAGATCAACAAACTTAAGAGTAAAGCCATTATGATTTACTGTACCCTCAGATTTCTCAATTGTAACACCTGACCAGTTGCCAACTTTTTGATTTGCTCCAACCAACTCGTTAAACAGAGAAGTTTTTCCGCTATTTGGGTTCCCAGCCAAGGCAACAGTAATAACATTACTTGCCATCATGCTCTCCAATTTTACAATGCTTAATTTTCTTCTGGTTGCCCATAGGTTTTCCGTCACCAACCTCACCAATCTTCACAACATTTATACTCTCGGCTTCTTCCACTCGCAAGGTTAAATAACAGCCACGAAAAGATATTTCAATCGGATCTCCCAATGGTGCTTTTCTAATAAGCTTAATCTTTAAACCCTTGGTTACCCCAAGATCTAATAGGCGTCGGCGTATTTCACCTAAAGCCTTAACAGAAAGAATCTCAGCTTTATCTCCTGGTTTTAATTCAGACAATTTTACTTCCATATTTCTCCTTGCCTAACACTTGCAAATTAGGTATGCCTAATTTATAATATTTTAAGAACAATGTCAACAACAAAAAGGAGCGATTGCATGAAGCCAACGGCTGCAATGGAAGATTACTTAGAAGCGCTACTTGTACTTGAACAAAAAAATATTGAAACAAGAGTAAAAAATCTAGCGGAAGAGCTTAATATTAAACCTCCATCTGTTATAGAAATGATTAAATCGCTTATTTCAAAAAAGTTAGTTTCTCAAAAACCTAGAGAAAACATAAAGCTTACTTCTACGGGGAGAGAAATAGCAAAAAAAATTCAAACCAGGCACCTAGCCATAAAAGATTTTTTCCAGCACATTCTTGGTATGGACGAAGCCTTTGCTGATTCAGAAGCTTGTAAAGTTGAACATTGTTTAAGCACCGAAACTTGTGATAAGTTGATTGAATATATGGCTAGTTTATAAGGGCTTCCGCAGCCCTTATAAACCCTTCGTTCCTTCGCAAAACTCGAAAATTAAAATTTGGGAACTTTTTCATCACCCTGTGATTTACAACTATTTTCATTATTCATCACTCAACCTGCGGGAGCATTGCTCAGGAACAATATTAAACACAAACAATCCTTCCCTTTTTAAGGGAAGGTGCCATGAACCAGAGCAAAGCGATTGGTAAATGGCGGGAGGTGATATAATTTTAATAAGGAACTATTTCCTTGATAACGTTGTATAATATATCTATGAAAAAAATATTATTTATACTGTTTTTGCCAATCATGCTAATTCTAACTGGTTGCCAAACAAATATGGTTGTTAACAATGTAGACGTTAAAACTCTCTCACCACTTCTAACAGACTATGCCTTGCTCAATGGTTACAAGATTCTATATCGCAACGAAAACACAGGCGCCTATCGCATCTACTTAGGACAAATGTACATCCCTGCTCAACTGGAAACTTACAAAGAAAAAACAACTCAGCTCAACACAAAAGACATCCAGCATGACTTAACTAAATATGAAGAAACTACCTTTAAAGCAATCAGCCAAAAGGACCAATACGTAGACTTAGTTGTCATGGTTAGACTATTTAATCAAAATAATGACGTAAAAATGACAATCGAGTCAGATGGTGAATACTACTATCAGCCAACCGCAACTCAAGGGAATAAACTGAAACGATACTTGGAAAATTCAGGATATGCTGTAACAATACAATAGGGGAAATAATATGAAAAAAATTCTTTTAATAATCATCCCAGTCTTAATAATTCTTGGGATTACTTTCGCTCAAACCAGAGTTTACAAGCAAATCAAAAGCGTTTCTCTCCACCAAACGGGTAAGGTTATTGAATCTGTAGATAAAGGAAACCTGTTTGAGGTTACGCTAGAAATTGATGAAGCAACAGACAGGGTGACGAAAACTAACATTAAAAGATTAGACCAGGACTCATCTTGGAATATTAATAAAAACTATACCATTAAAAAAGACAAAACCACGCTGGGTAGCCAAATGGGAGAAGGCGGGAAAACCATTGTTGCTGTTGCCAATAATGGTGATGAAATTTTAGAAATAAGTGAGGAGTTTTTGTTCTCCTCCAAAGGCAGTTCTTTTTCACAAATGATAACTGGAATTTATAAAAGAATAAAATAATGTATCAAAACTTTTCAGACATATACGATGAACTTTTTCCTGTAAGTGAAGCACAAAAAACTTTTTTTATAAATCTTGCGACAAACATTACAGAGCCCAAAAATCTACTTGAAATAGGCTGTGGTACAGGCGAACTAGCAATTGCCCTAGACAAACACTTCAACTATATTGCGGCCATAGACCTAGACCGCTCTATGATAGAAAAAGCTGTCAGCAAACAACATAGCCATCATCTAGACTTCAAACAAATGAACATGACACACATAGATAATTTCTTTTTCAACCACTCCTTTTCAGTTCTTAGTTGTCTTGGAAATACCTTAGTGCATCTACCCTCTTCCTTAGACATTCAAATGTTTATTAGTGGCTGTCATCAGCTACTACGTAAAAACGGGAAACTTGTCCTTCAAATACTTAATTATGAGAAAATATTTGCTCAAAACATCACTCTGTTAAAAAATATAGAAACAGACAACTTCCTCTTTGAGAGACAATATGACCTGCTAAACAATGAAAAGGTTATCTTTAGAACAATCGTAACCTCTAAAAAAACAAAAGAAGAAAAAATATCAGAGACAAGCCTATACCCTATCAGACCGCAGAACTTACTCACTCTTCTTCATGATTGTGGATTTAACAATATCGTCACCTATGGAAGTTTCAATAAAGAAAACTTTACTTCCGATTCTGATGTTTTAGTTATTGAAGCTACTACCTAAGCTCGCTTCAAGCTAAACTAACGACAAAGAAAACAATTACAAAGAGTAGCCTAGCAACAAACCAATAATAATCAGAAAAATCGCGCTACTAATGCTTAATAAAGAAGAAAACACCCCTCTAGTTTTACTTCCTATCAGATTAACTACTTTATCTCTAAAAATAATCACTATAATTGAAATAATAGACAAAGAAACTGCCATGCCCAAAGCAATTACAAAAACAGAAAGAATTCCAAACCAAAACAAACCGATTGATGAAAAAAAAGCAAGAAACAATAAAGTGCCAGGACAAGGAACTAATCCCAAAGTAAAAGGTAAAATAACTCCATTAACGGTATCCTGCTCAACCGAATTTGATCTAATATCATTAAGCGCTTTTATTAACATATATGCGCCTATCGCTGCTACTAGATAAAAACTAAATTTCTGCATTAAAATCTCGTACTTAGATGCCCCAACAAAAGGAGCTACTATTGCAAATGCTTTCATAGACAAAAACAAAATCAACGCAGATGTGGAATGTATTAAACTAAA
The DNA here is from genome assembly GCA_028706105.1 of Candidatus Margulisiibacteriota bacterium. Taxonomy (NCBI): domain Bacteria; kingdom Bacillati; phylum Candidatus Margulisiibacteriota; species Candidatus Margulisiibacteriota bacterium. The sequence continues at coordinate 884 of JAQWCF010000090.1, read as the reverse complement.
TACAAACCCGAAAAAAATTCCTTTCAGAAGATTGGCCTTCTCCCCCATAAAATAAGAAATAGCTATTATTTTTCCATGACCAGGACCTATTGCATGAATAACTCCATACAAAAACACCATCCCCATTACTAAGAAAATAACACCTGTCTGGCTTCTCTCACTAGACCGTGATCTAACAACTATTTCTTTTCTTAAATCTTTCTGAATAATTGATAATTGAGCCACAACTGGTGATAAAATAGAAGCATTAATAACACACTTCCGTTCTTCTTTTATTTTACTACCAGACAACATTGGATTAGCAAACAAGCAACCTGCAAACAATAACAATATCATCAACCTAATCTTCATTTTTTACTAAACCTAACTCTAAAACCCGCTGGAACAATTACGTTCTGGTAATAGGCATCCTGTTTTCGCTTCTCTCTATTAACCACAACAGAATAATTATGATCATTTTCAAAGGACACAGCTTCTTTCTTTACAGGATCTACATGAATGTAATATGTTGGATCAAAAAACATTACAATCATTTCTTTAGGCATAGCTGTTGCCTGAACATGACAAGGCACAAAAAATGAATACACTATTTTATCTTCCACAAAGAATGGCTTAAAATCCTTAATAAATGTTGGATAAAAAATCTTACCATCTATGTAAAATTTAGAAAAATAATTATGTTCCTTTAGATTATCAAAAGCCTCTGCTTTTAATACTTTAACCTCAGCATCAGAAAAAATTCTGTCACCATCAACATCATAAGCTTCCACAAAAGAACTAAACATCTCGTCAAAATACCATGTTGTCTGAACGCCCGAAACGCCTTCATCATCAAAACATATTGTTGTTTCATAATCTATAAAACTATGCGGATGAGCAAAAAG
>JAQWCF010000089.1 GCA_028706105.1 Candidatus Margulisiibacteriota bacterium | reverse complement strand
CATTTTCCATAAAACTATTTATTTAATACTTTCCAGGGTTTCCAATACTTAAAAAATACTGATAAAAGCTCTAATGAATCAATATCAGCTAAACAGTAGACCGGTTCAATAATGATTTTTTGTTGTGTCATAGATGAAATATAGTATGTAATGGCGTGAAATGTCAACGTTCACTAAGTTTACTATTTTATTAATTATTATTATTTTGCGTTTCAACATAATCCTCGGTAATACTTTCAACATCAGCAGAGTTAACGATTTCCTCAATTTCACTCGTAAAAAAATCAACATCCATTCAGTGAAAAGCTTATCTCAGTATGTATATAAAAATAAATGGCTCCCTCATGGAGTGAGCTGGTAGTCGGTCACTGAGCGAAGTCGAAGTGAAGACTGACTAAGGGAGTTTTATTCCCCCTTTATAAGGGGGATGTCCTTTAGGACAGGGGGATTTACTAACGTGAGGTTATTGTTGCTATAAAATACTCTTTCTTTTATAATAAAAATCAGCTTTCACAAAGAGGAATATTAATGCACAAACAAGTAGATACTATAAAAAACAATTTTTCTTCCTCTATTCAAAATTGTTTAGACTTGGAAACAGCTGACAAACTTAGAGTAGACTTACTTGGCAAAAAAGGAACGATTACTGAACTGCTAAAAGGGATGAAAGACCTTTCTATTGAAGATAAAAAAGTCTTTGGACCAGTGCTTAATCAACTTAGAGATAATACCAACACACAAATAGAAGCTAAAATTACAGAGCTAAATAAAGCCAAACTTAATAAACAACTACTTGCCGAAAAGACAGACTATTCCTTGCCTTCCAAAAAAAGAAAAACAGGTTCATTGCATCCCATAACTCACGTTATATATGAAGCTGAAAGCATTTTTAAGGAACTAGGCTTTGTTGTTGCAGAAGGTCCAGAAGTAGAAACAGACTTTTTTAACTTCGAAGCGCTAAACTTTCCTCATGATCATCCATCAAGAGATATGCATGACACTTTCTATTTAAATACAAAAGAAAACCATTTACTGAGAACCCATACCTCTAATGTGCAAGTACATGTTATGAAAAAAATGACACCTCCGATCAAGGTCATAATGCCTGGGAAAGTGTTCAGAAGCGATTCAGACGTAAGTCATTCACCTGTTTTTCACCAAATAGAAGGATTATATGTAGACAAGAAGGTTTCCTTTGCTCATCTAAAAGCAACTTTGCAGTATTTCACTCAAAGATTTTTTTTGAAAGATACTAAAATAAGACTACGTCCAAGCTATTTCCCTTTTACAGAACCAAGTGTTGAAGTAGATGTCCTCTGCGTGCTATGCGGTGGTAAAGGCTGTGGAGTCTGCAAACAAACTGGCTGGCTAGAAGTATTAGGTGCTGGCATGGTAGACCCAAATGTACTAAAAAATGTCAATGTAGACCCAGAAGAATATTCAGGCTTTGCCTTTGGCGTCGGCGTTGAAAGACTTGCAATGTTAAAATATGGTATCGATAATATCAAACTTTATTATGATAATCATGCCTACTTTTTGGAGCAATTTTAATGTTATTACCTCTTAACTGGCTAAAAGAATTAGTAAATATCAACGAAGATGTAAATCTTATTGCTGAAAAGCTAATTGAGCACAGTTGTGAAATCGACGAAATTATTGATCAAAAAAAGCAGTTCGACAATGTAGTTGTGGGAGAAATAACCAAAATTGATAAACATCCTGATGCGGACAAACTGGTTGTCTGCCAGGTAAACACCGGTAAAAAAGAATATCAAATTGTAACAGGAGCAACGAATATTTTTGTAGGCGCGATTATCCCGGTTGCTTTAGATGGTGCTGACCTACCAAATGGAATACTTATTAAAAACTCAAAACTGAGAGGCGTAGACAGCAATGGAATGCTTTGTTCGGAAATGGAACTGGGTCTTTCTGCTGAAGCGAAAGGAATCATGATCTTAACTGATAAACCAACTATTGGTACGCCTATTGCTGAGTACCTACAAATGAATGACCAGTTGTTAGACGTTTCTATTACCCCAAACCGTGGTGATTTGCTTAGCATCAAAGGTTTAGCTAGAGAAATCTCTGCTATTTTCAGTAAACAAACTAAAGAAATAGACATTAATTACACTGATAAGACAAAACATGATGCACCGCTTAAGGTTATAAATGAAGCACCTGACTTATGTGCAAGATATATGGGAGTTGTCATCAAAGGCATAAAAATAGCACCTTCGCCCGAATGGATGCAAAATAAACTTAAAAAAGTAAACATTAAACCAATTAGTAATATTGTGGACATCACCAACTACGTGCTTTACGAATGCGGTCAACCACTGCATGCTTTCTCTTATGAAAAAGTAAAAGACCAAACCATTATTGTTAGAAGAGCCAAAAACGGTGAATATATCCAAGCTCTAAACGACCAAAAAATTGAATTAACCGACAAAGATTTAGTAATTACCGATAAAAATGGCCCAGTTGCACTTGCTGGAATAATTGGAGGGTTTGAATCTGCTATCCATGAAGATACAACCGAGATTATTCTTGAATCAGCAAGCTTTGACCCAAGTAACATCCGTAAGTCGTCTTTTCTCAAAGGGATACGAACAGAAGCTTCTCTGCGTTTCGAAAAAGGTGTTGATTTTCAGAATGTTGAATTCTCTTTTAAACGCGCCATTAAGCTCATCCTAGAAATCTGCGGTGGCTATGTGGCTTCCGATGTATGTGATGTTTTTGAAAAAGAACCAGAAATTGTGAAACTGCAACTTAGACCAGAAAGAGTTAACTCACTCTTGGGTACAGATATTTCAAAAGCTGAAATGATAAACATTCTGACAAGACTAGGATTTGCTGTAAAAAATGACATTATAACTGTTCCCTCCTGGAGAGCAGCAGAAGTTAATAGAGAAGCTGATATTATTGAAGAAATCGGGAGAATGCATGGCTATAATAATATTGAATTACAATTACCGCCTATAACCAATTTTGAACAACCATTAGATTTGTCTTTCTTTGAGATGAATAAAAAAATTAGAGAATTTTTCACACTGCAAGGTAACTCTGAAATAATGTCTTATTCAATGGTTTCACCTGATGAACATCCAACAATCATGAATAAACAACCTTTAGTTTTAAAGAACCCTTTAACTTCTTCTGAGTCTGTTTTACGAACAAATCTTTTTGTCTCTTTAATCAAAAATTACGATTACAATAATCGTCACCTAGTTGCCGATTTAAACACTTTTGAAATTGGAAAAATCTATTATTTAGAAAATGAAGAAGTGCAAGAAGAACTTCATGCTGCTGCCTTATTTTCTTCCTCACCAAGCAAATCTTCTACTACAAAAAATCAAGAAAATTTCAGCTTTTTGGAACTAAAAGGAATTACTGAGGAAGTTCTTTGCTTTTTAGGAATTAAACAAACCAAATCCTTCACGAATGACATTTTTGAATTCCTACATCCAGGCAAATCAGCTAAAATTAATATTGGTAAGGATACGCTAGCAGTCTTTGGTGAAGTGCATCCTGACATTAATAAACTTTATGGCATTAAGTCAAAATTATATTTCCTAGAAATCATGCCTGAGAATATCAAAAAATATAAAAGCGACAAAAAGAAATACAAAAAGTTCTCTTTATACCCTACTGTGCGCAGAGATTTATCGTTCTGGATAGACAAAAATGTATCTTATGAACAAATCACTCAAAAAATTACTAAAGTAAAATCTTCTTTCTTAAAAGATATTGTATTGGTAGATATTTATGACGGCAAAAAGTATGGTGACGATAAAATCAACTTCGCTATTCAGCTTGTCTTTCAGGATCCAGAAAAAACTCTGGAAGAAGAAACGGTCAACCGAGAATTCGGTAAAATCGTAGAGAGCATCACCAAGCTGGATTTAATCTTCGGTTAAGATGGCATTAACTCCTATGATGCAACAATATCAGGAGATTAAGTCGAAATACGATGACTGCCTCTTATTGTTCCGCTTAGGTGATTTCTATGAAATGTTCTTTGAAGACTCATACAAAGCGTCACGCATTTTAGGATTAACACTCACAGGTAGAGGCAAAGACGAATATGGTAACAAAATTCCTATGTGTGGCATTCCTTATCATGCCCTCAACAATTACCTGCCAAAATTACTTAAAAACAATATCAAGGTTGCTATCTGTGAACAAACAGAAGAAGCTACCCAAGGTAAAGGAATAACAAAACGAGAAGTAGTAGACGTAATAAGTCCAGGCACTATTATTGAAGAACATTTACTGTCCTCAACAGACAACAACTTCCTTGCAGCTATTGATGTAAACGCTTTAAAAGAAGTTTATAGTATTGCTTATTGCGACGTTTCTACAGGAGAGTTTTCTTTTACGGAAACAAGGTCAGAAGAACTTTTTCTAAATGAAATTGAAAGAATTTCTCCTAGGGAACTGTTAGTCCCTACGACAATAGACCCTCTGAAATACAAGGAAAACAACTATGTCACAACAACCGAATCTCTTTCCCTAGAAGCCTCCATAGAAATATGCAAGGAAGTATACAAAATCTTTTCACTTGAGCCGTTAGGGCTAAACGAGCATCCCTCCGCCACTCATTCTGTGGCGACAATATTAAATTATTTACTTAAAAGCAAAAAAAGTGCTTCTAGTATACAAAAACCCAAAGTATATTCGTTAGAAAACACCCTCTTCCTAAATGGTATTACGCTAAACAACTTAGAAATCGTCCAATCTATACAAAACAAAGACAAAAAAGGTTCGCTTTATTGGGTGATGGACAATACAAAAACTGCAATGGGTGCAAGATGTCTCAAAAAATGGTTGATTAGACCCTTATCAAATTTAGAAGAAATTCAAAAAAGAGCTGATATAACTGAGTTTTTCTACAATGATTTTAAGGCCTTAAACGAAACAAGAAACTACTTAGACTCTATTTATGATATTGAAAGACTAACAACCAAAATAGCTAACCATAAATCCAACCCTAAAGACTTAATTGCTTTCAAGAATTCTTTAAATGTCCTACCAAACATGATAGCAACACTAACAAGTATACAAGAAGATTTAGCTGACTATATCTTGTTTCCCCAAGACTGGATTAATGATACCAACGAGATGGCTAAGCTAATAGAGAAAACAATTGTAGAAGACCCTCCTGCTGTTATTCAAAACGGTGGATTTATTAAACAAGGTTGTTCTGAAGACTTAGATGTAATACGTGAAGAAGTGAGAAACAACAAAACTTGGTTTCTGAACTACGAAAATAAGCTCAAAGAAGAGACGGGGATTAGAACACTTAAGATTAAGTATACACGAGCATTTGGCTACTATCTGGATGTTACAAAATCGAATCTCCATTTAATTCCAGAAAACTTTATTAGAAAACAAACTTTGGTTAATTCCGAAAGATACTACACGCAGGAACTTAAAGAAAAAGAAGAGTTTATCCTCCACGCAGATGAAATGATGTTAAGAAAAGAAACCGAAATTTTTGATGAGGTAATTGCTTCTATAGAAAAATACCAAATAATGCTTACAGTAATTGCAGAAAAAATAGCAAAAATTGATTGTTTGTCTTGCTTTGCAATAACAGCTAAAGAAAACAATTACTGCAAACCAACATTTAATGATGAAGGCAGAATTAAGATAAGCGAATCAAGACATCCAGTAATTGAACAAAGCTCGGCTGGCTTTACGTTTACACCGAACGATGTCCTGATTGAGCAAGACAACAAACCCTTTATTTTGCTGACTGGACCGAACATGGCAGGCAAATCAACCTATATGAGACAAATAGCGCTTAATCTAATCATGGCCCAAACCGGTTCGTTTATCCCAGCCAAAAAAGCAGATATTTGTCTTACTGACAAAATATTCGCCAGAATTGGTGCTAGCGATAATCTCTTTGAAGGCAAGAGTACCTTTATGGTGGAAATGCTGGAAACTGCTAATATACTGAACAGTGCAACTTCCAAGTCTTTTATTATCTTAGATGAAATTGGACGTGGGACTTCCACCTATGACGGATTAAGCATTGCAGCCTCAATAGCTAAATTTTTGATACTAGAAACTAAAGCAAAAACTGTCTTTGCTACTCATTATCATGAAATGACCTCGTTGGCTGAAAAATATAAAGAAATCAAAAACCTAAATGTTGCAGTACTAGAAGAAAACGGGACAATTAGATTTAGTTATAAAGTAGTCGCTGGGTATGCTGAAAAAAGCTATGGTATACACGTAGCCCAACTTGCAGGACTTCCAGAAAAAGTAATTGATGATGCGAACAATATCCTAACACATTTAGAAGCAGAAGAAATGTCCTTAACAAAATCTAAAAAGAAAATCATTGAGCAGTTAAGCTTGTTTAATTAAAATCCGCCTCTCTCGGCTGAATTGACAAACTTGTCCTAACTAGTACGGTGCAGCCACTCTCTCCTAATTTTACAAATTTGGAGAGAGTTTAGTTGATGTCTTTATTTAACAACCAAATCCGCCTCTCTCGGCTGAATTGACAAACTTGTCCTAACTAGTACGGTGCAGCCACTCTCTCCTAATTTTACAAATTTGGAGAGAGTTTAGTTGATGTCTTTATTTAATAACCAAATCCGCCTCTCTCGGCTGAATTGACAAACTTGTCCTGACTAGTACGGTGCAGCCACTCTCTCCTAATTTTGCAAATTTGGAGAGAGTTTAGTTGATGTCTTTATTTAACAACAAAATCCGCCTCTCTCGGCTGAATTGGCAGACTTCTCCTGACTAGTACTGTGCAGCCACTCTCTCCTAATTTTG
>JAQWCF010000088.1 GCA_028706105.1 Candidatus Margulisiibacteriota bacterium | reverse complement strand
GCCGCATGCATTCAGATGCCCAATTCGCAGGCTCATCCTCCGTTCCGGCTCACGTTGAAATGATGGGATTCCTTGGTATCGGCAACAACCCAATGGTTGGTGCTACTGTGGCTATCGCTGTTGCAGTGCAGGAGGCTATGACGAAATAAATCTTTTAAGTATATTTTATGAACCCTCGTAATGGATGACATTGCGAGGGTTCGTTGGTTTTAGGGGGATTGATCCTTTTTTAGAAAGAAGAGTTGGTAACCTGGGAGCACTGCGTCTTTTGGCCCACACCCCCTTTGTCGCTAGAAAAAAAACTAAAAATGCGGTCAGGGAGACTAAATTTCCGAACCGCGTCCTCCAGTCGTCCTGAAATACAGGACTCCTTCAGCCGCTGTCCTTCCTCAGTCATCGCTTCGCTCTTCCTTCTGTCAGTCCAAGATAGCGGAAATTTTTAACGTCTCCCCGACCGCATTTTCTTCACGCTTTTTTTCTAATGCGACTTTGGGGGCATGGGCCAAAAGACTGCGTTTACACGGGTACATAGACTATTTTGTGGATAGGTCATAATGCTACAGAGCTATCTATAGAAATCAGTAGTGCGTTGAACAAAATGGTATATACAGTTGGTTTATTGATTGATGTGATGGCACTCGCTGTAAACAAAGAGGATGGAAACAGGTTCTTTGTCTTATAAACCTAATCTATGAAACAAAACCGTAAAACGATCAATAATAACGAATGAATAAAAAAATATATATCTTTGTTAAGCAGTCACTGCATCATTGATGCCAAAAATACTATTCTGCTAATGCCGAAATCTCTGTACTTCCAACGGGGTTTACCGGATACTTACTTTACAGTCGAAGCAATACTGACCGACAATAGGAGGGAATAATGTGGTAGGGATGCCCATCCCTATGAGCTCTTTCTTCAATTATCGATATTGAGCATCGTACCACAATGGTCAGGACGCCCAGAACAAAAGGCTTTGTGGAAAGGTTCAACAGAACTGTCAAAGAAGAATTTATCCCTGTGGCCTTCAGAAAGAAGGTCTACACCGCGCTCGGTTAACTTCAGGAGGACTTTGATGTCTGGCTTAAACACTACAATTACGAAAGACCTCACAGTGGTTACAGAAACCTAGGAAAAAGACCTTTCGATACCGTTAAAAATTTTTATTTCTAAACCTAAACAATCTGTCAGACAACAAGGTTAGCTGTACATATAACATATGTCTATTGAATAACCCAAATGCAAAACTTATTAAACCTAAGGGATTATCTCAATATAATCTCTTTTTAAAGGATACGGAGTAAAACAATTAAATTGTTCCATTTCTCCTTTTGGTGTAAATGCTTTAACTGTTCCATCCGGCTCTATGAGTGTGTGATAAAGGCATAATACATCATCTTCACCTGCATTTTCCCAACGATCACGCTCAATAAGATATAGGGCCGTTTTATTGCCATAGTCTCGACCTTTAAAATATATTAAAGCAAACATTTGCTGATCAAACATTAGCTTTAGTCCAAAATCACTAGCTTTATTCATATAATAATCCATTTATTTAATAACGATATAATTAAAAAAATTATCATCATCAATCCTTAATTATTTATCTTTGAAAGTACTTTTTTCGCTGGTTCAAATTCCTGTTTAGCCGCAATAGTCAGCCATTTCTTAGCAAGAGGTAAATTTTGAGTCAAAGCATCCCCAATTATATAACATATCCCTAGGTGGTATTGTGCATACACATCTCCTTTTTCAGCCAATTTAATAAATAGATCAACTGCTTTTTTAAAATCTTTTTTTACTCCTTCTCCGGTATAATAACGAATACCTAAATTAATTTGGGCTTTCTCAAAACCTTGGTTTGCCGCTTTAATAAACCATTCTACAGATTTAAAATAATTTTGTTCAACCCCTTTTCCATATAAATAACACATCCCTAATGAATTTTGACATTTGGGACATCTTTTAATTTTTTTATCATAATTTATAGCTTCTTTACACTCATCACATCCAAATTCTTCTCCTTTAATAAAAAATTCTACGGCTTTTTTAAAATCTTGTTTTAAAATTATACCATCTTTATAGCAATTCCCCAATCTGAAATATGCATCTGTATAACCTTGTTCCGCAGCTTTATTGTAAAATTCAATTGCTTTCACATAATTTTTTGTTACACCAAGACCTTCTTCATAATATAAACCCAAATATAATTGAGCACCTGCATAACCTTGTTCTGCAGCTTTGGAGAACCATCCAAAGGCTTTTTCTATATCTTTAGTAACAAATTCTCCATAATGATATATAAGTCCCATTTTATATTGAGCAAACACATATCCATCTTGTAATATTAGAGGCCCATACGTAGCAGATTTAGTATATAAATCTAATGCACATTTTTTATCTATCGATATACCATATCCTTCTTCATTACATACGCCTAAATTATATTGTGCAACTTTACGACCTGGTTCTGTTTCAATTATTACTGCTTGTTTAAAAAAATCAATCGCTTTTTTAATATCTGGATCAACACCATTACCTAATGCATAGCATACACCTAATACATTTTTAGCATCAGGCAATGATAATTTTAAAAAAATGTCTACAGCTTTTTTGTAATTTTGCTGCATTCCAAAACCGTAGTAGCTCATTAGCGCAAGATTATATGAGATTTTCTCTTGCAAATAACGATCGGAACTGTCTTCTGCTTTAATCTCTAATCCGCTCATATAATATTTAACTGCCAACTCAAGATTAATATTTGTATGTATCCCAAATTGATAACACACAGCAAGATTAAATATTGCTGTTAAATTTCCCACTTCAGCAGAGCATTTAGTCCAGTAGATATATTTTTCGTCATTTAAGAATTTATCATTACTTCCTGAAAAATAAGCCACACTGATGTTAAACATTGCATTTGTGCTTCCACCTTTTGCTCCCAACATGAAAAAGTCAAATGATAGCTCATCTTCACCTGCGTAATTAAATAAAATTCCTAGATTATTGTAAGCTTCAATTTCTCCATCAAGAGCCGCATTCTTATAGCAAGACACCGCTTTGTCCCATATTTTCTTCTCAGACGGATTTCTATATGCAGCAGATAATTTATAAATTTGAAAATTTTCAATACATTCTTTTGCTAAGTGTTTGTTATTATCAAAATCCTTAATAAATCTTATTCCATCAAAATCATTATCACTAAGTTTACCTAACAATGATGTTTTATAAAATAATTTAACACTTATTAACTTATTTATATATTCTATTTTTAAACCTTCTATACTCTTGCCTAATGAATTTTTATTTTCATCACCAATACAAAACAAACGTATCGCACAACTCCAATCTTTTCCATTTTTAAAACTTCCTTTGGGAAAATCTTGATTATATTCCATTTTTCCACCCATCAGTTCAGCGAACTGATCTAATCTTTCAGTATTTAAGGGAAAAGGACTTACACAAACAAATTGATTGAAACTATCACACTTTTCTTTTATCAAATTAACCAATTTATACAAATCAAAAGCTTCAATATCCAGAATATTTGAAAAGACATGCAGTTTTTCTAAATTCTCATTTGTATAAATGTCATCTGAAGTCAAATCATCAATGTATTTACAAACAGTTCGTATCTCTGCATCTGGAAAAAACTTATGAACGTGCAGAGCAGCACGCTTTAGACAATACTCGGAAGGCTCAATTAAAGTAATACACTTAACTTTTTGAGTTAGCCTTTTTTTTAGCAAAAAATCCGCATAAACAATTTCACCTATTGCTTGACCACAACCATAATCAATAATTTCAATTGTATTTTTAAAAAAAGCATCAGGCAAATGATCGAAAGCATTCATTAATTTTGCTTGATGCATTGGACCAAAAGACCGTAAGTACATCAACATTTGAGGCTCATTTTCAATCAAATCAGCACCTCTGTTTAGCATATCATGCAATTCTGTTATCACATCTGCTTGCAATTGTTTTGTAAATGTATTTGCAATATCCCGGATTCTATCAAATGTCGGGTTTAGTAATTTTTCAACTAAAAATGCATAACTTGTTCCTTTTTCTATCACAGTACTACCTCCCTGTTATTGTTTCGCTTTTATTATTTTTTAAATGTTGATTCCAATTAGCTTTAACCCTACCATCAGCATCATTCGCATAGCAATAGTCGCATAAATGCGGGCAAGTATTATATTCACCGATATCTTTACTAACTATACAACCACAAAATTGACGTTGTCCCTTGTCCTTGTTATTTTTTGTTTTTAGTATGTTTGTTCTATTATTAAAAAGATCGGGGTGTTGTATTTCAACACCGAGAAAATCCATCAGTATTTTATCATCTGGAAAAAGCTTTATCATCAAATCGTCATCCACACAGCGGTTATGTTGTATACCATAAGGTAATAGATCTATTTTTTCACCACAAGTAGTCAATTCGTAACCCCAGGCTTTATTATTTTCACTGATACCTCTGGAAAATTGATGCATTTCGTCCTCAGAGAATTCGCGATAATTCACGCCACTTTTTTCTAGATTAGCTCTCACTTTACGATAATTCGCAATATCAGCAAAACTAAAAACCATTTTTTCAGTATATCCAGACAATTGATCGCCAATATGTTTTGCTTTTTCGAGTAAATCTTCAACTTTGACTTTATTGGTGAGAATCAATGGATCAAAACGCCAAATTACACTACCCTTTCCTAATTTATCTACAATTTGTTTGAATGTGTCAATTCGTTGTGCTACAGGAGGAACTCCTCTTTCGAAATTTTCTACATCATAATCGTTTAATGTATATTGAATGTAGCAATTGATACTGCGTTCTTTTAATTTATACAAGTGTGCCAACAAAGGCTTTGGATTTTTCGACCAGAAGACAATTAGTCGTGTATTTTCGTAAGAGATATAACTTTTTAATCCGTTAAAAGGATTAGTCCATGCTGAATAGCCAATATCTAATCTGTGAAAGAACCAATCAGAATAAAAAGCAGGTATATCAGTTGAACGACTGGCTGATACAATAATAGGTGCTTGTGATATAGCTTTATTACCATTATCTAAAATGATTTCTTTTTGTTTCCAATTCATACTCCTAACAGATGAGATTTTATATTTCTTGGCCTTTTCATAAAAAAATCAATTATAAATGTAGACAACGAAAGTAAACAAAATATTGCTTTTCCATTCCAAATTATTAAAATGTATATACTTTTGATATTTAAAGTAAATTCAATCAATACAAATTAGATTATAACGATATTCGCAATGGTTAAATATTTTATAAAAATTAAATCCTTAAACAATGAAACGGCTAGGAAATCTAAATAATGCATTAAATAATAAACCTTTCCTTTATCGTATAGAGCTAATGGATAGGTTTTATAATTTGCTTTCAAATAAAGAATTAATTTTTGTAAAACCGTCAGAATGGGAAGACCCACTTGAAAACTTAATATTTAATGCAACAATTTATAAAAATGGGATTGAATACATACACCCTTCCAAAAATAAAATATTTGGACAATGTTGGAGTTATGAAGGTGATTCATATGGATTATGGAAAAACTATACAACTAAGAAAAATGATAATGGCAAATTTGGCAGACACATGGGTGTTAGAATTACTACAACTATTGAGAAATTGATAGCCATTTCAAAACTTAACGAAGGTGATTTTTATTATGGTGTAGTCGACTATTTATGGAAAAAAGATTTAGAGTTATATCCAAAAAAAGAAATAATAGTTGAAGCATTAAAAGATCCCGAAATTAACGAAAACTTATTGAAGTCTTTATTAATAAAAAGAAAATCATATAGTTACGAAAGAGAAGTTAGATTGTTATCAGTTCCTACTGAGAAAATGATTAATAAGGATAAGAATTACCTTTGTCATGTGAAAATTGACCCTAAAGATTTTATATATTCGGTACGTTTTGACCCAGCATTAAACTACACAAAGTTTTGCATTGAAAAGGATAAATTAGTTGATAAATACGGATTTAACCCTTGTCAAGTAACCCAATCAACTTATTTTCATAAAAATAAATTTGTAATTAATATATAGGTAGTATCTGTTAATTAGCAAGAATTACTTTTGGTAAATATTTTTCTCGCAAACGAAAGATAATTATATACAATCTACTTGAACAGGTTACTTGCATTTTAAATAGATTTTAATAAAATTCAACTAATGAATACACTTTCATTAAATATCGAAAAAGCTGGTTACTTAAGAAGCCTTTTGAACAGCTATAATGTCAGCGTTAAATCCCTTGTTCTTACAGGCAATTTAAATGGAACAGACTTTATGGCTATCAGAAAACTAAAAGAATTGACTCATCTTGACATATCAAAATGTCAATTGGTTGGAGGAGGAAGAATCTGCATTATTATGAATGAAAAAGAAAAAATCAAAATTCAAGCAAAGGCAAATGAACTTTCCGATTATCTATTAGTCCGTATGAAATCAAATAAAGAATATGAAGAAGTCCTATTTCCTGAAGGCATAAAGCGAATTGGTAAGAACACTTTAGCTGGTCATCATGCTCTAAAATCAATTACAATTCCAGATTCTGTGGAAGAAATTGACGATTCAGCATTTTGGTGCTGTAGTGGTTTAACTCATATCGAGATGGGTAAAAATCTAAAACGGATTGGTAAGAATGCTTTCGGCAATTTATTACACCTTACAGAATTGGAAATACCTGCATCTGTAAAGGATATTGATGAATTCGCTTTTGATGGGAAATATTTGAAAGTGATAAAAGTTTTAAATCCGTTCCCTCCTACTTTGCATTTTTGCAGATT
>JAQWCF010000087.1 GCA_028706105.1 Candidatus Margulisiibacteriota bacterium | reverse complement strand
ACTATTACTTTGATTTATTTAACCCTCAGCCGGTAGAAACTGTTTATGATCCAAATGAGTTTTTATTGTTCCACGGTTTTAATGAAGAGGACCTAACAGAGGGATACCATGTTTCGATGCTTCACAAGGGTGAAATTTTTTTGTTAAATTAGCGATAATTTAATATGTATAAGATAGTAAGCTTTCAAAATCAATTTAAATTTAATTTAATCCCCCACGTAATAGTTGATAGCCATGAACAGGTTTTAACGTTTTGGCAAGATGCTTTGGCTAAAGGTTTGATCAAGTCTGGGGCTACTTTAATTCACGTTGATACCCATAGCGATATTTATTTAGGTTATCATCCAGCAGAAACAACAAGAGCTAATTTTATTAATGAAGCAATTAAATTTGGGATAATTTCTAAAGTTATTTGGGTTGTGCCAGATAATTTGCCAAAAGTGGTTGGGTTTTACAGTAACACACCGGAAGGTACTAATTTAGGCATATTTAATGATGTCCCTTTTAAAGCAACCCTTTATTCAGATACATGGAGTCTTAAAATGCATGAAAGTTTAGGAGTAGTGGCAAAAAAAATTGATTTAGAAATAGTTAGAGCTCAGGATCTTTCTACTGTTAATTCTGATAATATTATTCTTGATGTAGATTATGATTATTTTTCTAATAATGGATATGATACATATTGGAAATTTAAGGTTTATCCTACGGAGGATAATCTTGTAAATAATGTTGATACTTTTTTTCAAAAAATAGTTAATTTAAATATTCAACCACAAATAATTTCTGCTTCTAAGTCTTTTGAGTATGTAAATGTTCATCAACGTAATTTATTAGATGGGACAATACGAAAACATTTAGAATAAGGAAAATCCCTCACAAAAGTGAGGGATTTTCCTTATTCTTTAAACAGTAACTTTTTTTAGCTTGTCCTGCGTAGCTCTTTAGAGCGAAGAAGGATCTTGCTTCAAATTTTGTAAATCTGCCATTCTCTTGGTATTATCTTGTATTGCTAATTGATGTAATCTGTCAGCTTCTACTGGATTTGAACGAGTTAAAGACTTGTATCTATTTTCATTGTTAGTCATTTCCTTAAACTCTTTTGTTGCAACTTTTGATTCCCAAGTGAATGGGTCCTTGCCTTGCTCAATAAGGTCAGGGTTAAATCTATAGATTGGCCAATAACCAGTATCCGCTGCTGTTTTAGCATGCGCTTGTGAGTCTTTCATGTCAATTCCATGAGCGATACAAGGTGAATAAGCGATTACAATAGATGGACCATTGTATGCTTCAGCTTCAACCAACGCTTTAATTACCTGATTTTTGTTAGCACCCATGTTTACAGAAGCAACATAGATGTTTCCGTAGGAGGTCATCATTAATCCAAGGTTCTTTTTGGCCATTTTTTTACCTGAGGCAGCAAATTGTGCAACAGCTCCTCTTGGTGTGGCTTTTGATGCTTGTCCACCAGTATTGGAATAAACTTCAGTATCTAGAACTAAAACGTTTACGTTGTTTCCAGAAGCAAGAACGTGGTCTAATCCACCGTATCCGATGTCATATGCCCAACCGTCTCCACCAAATATCCAAACAGATTTTTCAGCAAAATAATCTTTTAGTTCTTTTAGTTTGCTTATTACAGGAGAAGATTGCTTTTCTTTGCTAAGAAGTACTTTCGTTGCTTCTTGTGCATTGGTAGCTTCTGTTGATTTTTCATCCCATAATTCTAGATTTTTTTCTAGAGATTTCTTGAGGTCAGCTGAAATGTTTTCAGCTAAAGCTAATTTAATATTACTTTTTAGCTGTTTACGATTGGTGGTTACTGCTAGACGCATTCCAAGTCCATATTCTGCATTGTCTTCGAAAAGAGAATTGCCCCAAGCAGGACCATGCCCTTTTTCGTTTACACAATAAGGAATAGTAGGGAATGTTCCGCCATAGATAGAAGAACAGCCTGTGGCATTCGCTATTATCATTCTTTCGCCAAAAAGTTGAGTAACTAGTTTTACATATGGAGTTTCTCCACAACCAGCACAAGCTCCACTGAATTCAAATAAAGGTTGTTTAAATTGGCTACCCTTTAATGTTGTAGGGTCAATTCCATCTAGAACATTTTCAGGAAGCGCATTAAAAAACCTTTGATTCTCTATTTCACCTTTGTCAAATTCTTCATGAATAGGGCTCATGAAAATCGCTTTTTCTTTTGCTGGACAGGTTTCCACACAGCTTCCACAACCTTGGCAATCTTCAGTATAAACTTGAATTTTGTATTGAAGGTCCTTAGTGTTTTTTGTGCTAGATTTTATTGTCTTAAAGCTTTTCGGTGCATCCTTAAGTTCTGCTGGGTCGATTTGTTTCATTCTGATAGCAGCATGAGGACAAACCAACACACATTGACCACATTGGATGCAATTGTCTTCAATCCAACATGGAACTTCCAAGGCAACTGCTCTTTTTTCAATTTTTGATGTGGCTGTTGGTATCACACCATCAATAGGCATTTCAGAAACCTTAATGTTGTCGCCTTTCATTCGCATGATTGGTTCGATAATAGTTTTTGTGAACACATCAGCATTATCAGGGATAAGTTTCTTTATTTCAGCGGAAACCTTAATGTCTTTAACTGAAGCTGGCACCTTTACTGCAACTAAGGCTTCAGATGCTTTATCAACAGCAGCCCAGTTCATTTTAACAATATCGTCACCTTTCCTTTTAAAGGTTTTTTCGATATATTTTTTAATTAGAGTAATGGCGTCTTCTTCTGGTAATACGCCCGAAACTTTAAAGAACGCTGCTTGCATTACAGTATTGATTCTTCCTCCAAGCCCTACTTCATGAGCAATTTTTGCAGCATCAATTGTGTAGAATTTAATCTTTTTATTGATGATGGTTTCTTGCATATCTCTTGTTAATAGTCCAAAAGCTTCTTCTCTTGAACTAGGTGAGTTTAGTAAGAAAGTCCCACCTTCTGTGATGCCTTCTAAAATGTCATATCTGCCAATGTAAGCAGGTACGTGCAGAGCAATAAAGTCAGCAGATGTTAGTAAATATTCTGACTTAATTGGTTTTTTCCCAAATCTTAAATGGGATACTGTTATACCACCAGATTTTTTGGAGTCATAAGCAAAATATCCTTGAGCATAAAGGTCTGTATTGTCTCCAATAATTTTGATAGAGTTTTTGTTTGCACCAACTGTTCCATCAGAACCAAGACCCCAGAATTTACATCTTACTGTACCTTTTGGTTCAGTTTCTAAAATTTCGTTGATCTTGATAGAAGTGTTAGTTACATCATCTTCAATACCAACAGTAAAGTTGTGAGTACAAGCACCATCTAAGTGGTCATAAATAGCTTTGACCATGCTTGGTGTAAATTCTTTAGAGGAAAGCCCATATCTTCCACCAACAATTTTGATGTTTTTGCCTTGTAGGGCAGTAACTGCATCTAAATATAATGGTTCACCGATTGAGCCTGGTTCTTTTGTTCTATCTAATACAGCTATTTTTTTCACTGAAGCCGGGATAGCTTCAATAAAGTCTTTAACTGAGAATGGACGATAAAGTCTTATTTTTAATAATCCAACCTTTTCGCCTCTATTTATTAAAAAATCAATAGTTTCTTCAATAGTTTCACAAGCAGAGCCAATTGCAATGATTATTTTGTCAGCATCTTTTGCGCCAACGTAATCAAATAAGTTGTATTCTCTACCAAGTTTGTCCCCAACTAATTTCATATATTTTTTAACAATTCCAGGAATAGCATCATAGTATTTGTTAACTGTTTCTCTTCCTTGGAAATATACATCCGGAGCCTGTTGTCCAGTTTTTAATGTTGGTTTTTCTGGTCTAAGCGCCATGTCTCTGAATTGCTCAACATATTTCATATCAACAAATGATTTAAGCGTTTCATAGTCGCTGAGTTCAACTTTTTGGATTTCATGACTTGTTCTGAAACCATCAAAGAAGCTAAGAAAAGGAACTCTTGATTCTAGTGTTGCTAGGTGTGAAACAATAGCTAAATCATGAGTTTCTTGAATAGAACCAGCACCCATTAGGGCAAAGCCTGTGTTTCTAACTGCCATAACGTCTGAATGGTCGCCGAAGATGGATAAGGATTGGCAAGCAAGTGATCTTGCGGATACATGGAACACTGTTGGCTGTAATTCTCCAGCAATCTTATACATATTAGGAATCATTAGAAGAAGTCCTTGAGAAGCAGTAAACGTTGTTGTTAATGCTCCAGCAGAGATAGAACCATGACATGTCCCGGCTGCTCCAGCTTCTGATTGCATTTCAACAACTTCCACTATTTCGCCAAAAATATTTTTTCTTCCTGCTGTTGCCCACGCATCGGTATATTCACCCATATTTGATGACGGCGTGATAGGATAGATAGCAGCTAGCTCACTATACGCATAAGCTACGTGTGCTGCGGCGGTATTTCCGTCAACAGTTTCCATTTTTTTCTTACTCATATTGGACTCCTCTTTACCTGATTTTTTTGAGAACAAATTAAAAATAATTGCAAAAAAGAGGCAAGTTTTTATGTCTTCTTACTTTCTTTTTAGACTGAGAAAATGAGAGAACATAAGAAAAATACTAGTTTATTGCAAGTTAAATTTACCTTGTACACAAACGGGTAATAGTTTACTACCTATTGAGTTTTTGTGCAAATTGATTAACTATTAAACACGTATGTTTCGTAGATTTTGCTGTTTTTGTTTTTTAGAATATTGATAAAGAAATGCAAACTATATGCTTAATTGATGATTGTTTGTTATAATTCATTATTATATTGAGTTATGGGGGATTTTAAATGGATGAATTCATAAAAATTAGAATAGAAGAATTAAAAGTTCTTAAAGAGAACGTTCTGCAAAAGCAAAGAGAAGAACTAGCAAAGATAGATGTTAGGATAGATGAGTTAAAAAATATGCTTTCATCTACAGGATTAGATTATCACTCTGATGACAAGGTAGACTTAGAAACAGTTAACAAAGTTGCTAATGTTTTAAAGGAAAGCAAAAAACCAGTAGCAGAAGCAAAACCAGAAATAGTGCCTGAAGAAGATATAAGTAAAAAAGATTCATCAATGGACTTTCACCTTGATATTGAGGAAACTCCTAAAAGTAAAAAAGTTAATTCTTCTGAAATTGATTTCGAATCCATGCTTAACGATTTATAGCTTTTGATGATCTGAATTAGCCTGAATAAATATTCAAGCTAATTCAACGTTGAGTTTTAAAGATACACTGCTAATTCTTCATTATATTGATCTTTAATTTTCTTCAATGCTCTTTCTTTTATTTGTCTAATTCTTTCTCTGCTAACTTGTAGTAGTCTTGCAATCTCTGAAAGACTCATTGGTTCTAAGTCTTTTAAACCAAAGTGGCGTTCAATAATAAACTTTTCTCTACTGCTAAGGCTGTCTAGAGCTCCATAAAGAGCGTTGTCTAATTCATCCTCGTCTAGCTTTTCTTCAAATCTTTTGATGGAGGGATCTTCGATGTAGCTACCTAGTGAGTTTTCATTATCATCAACCACAACATCAAGAGAAGACGAATTGGCTGCGAACATTTTGTAGTATTCGATTTTTGATTGATTGATCCCTGTGATTTTTGATAATTCAGCTGTATCAGGTTCACAATGATTCTCAGTCATATAATAAGTAATAGCTTTTTTGATTTTTTGAACGTTCTCTAAAATGTTAGATGGAAGTCTGACATCTCTTACTAGTTTCTGGTAGCCTCTGTTGGCTGCTTGCATAATCCAGAACGTAGCATAGGTGGAGAACTTTGTTCCTCTGTCGAATTCGTATCTTTTTGCTGCATGCAAAAAAGCAATGGCAGCTTCTTGAAAGATATCCTGAGAATATTTGTGATTGTATTTTCTGGTATATTTGTAAAGCAAACCAAGATTGTTTGCGATTAGCGTTTCTTTGCTGTCCCTGTCCCCCTGTTGAACCATTTGCAAAACGATTCTTTCATCTACTGTATTTAAAGACATTTTTTCCCTCCTAAGAAAATATTTGGAGGAAGGTCACAATCTTACTTAAAAGGGGATTTCCGACATGCGGGCCAATCCGATATTTAGACCTTCCAATTCATCCTACATTAGTTATAACTCATCAAGCCTCCTTTCTTCAATAGCTGTAGTAACTATTTTTTTATATAACAATTGTTGTTATTCCCTTATCTTAAAGGTTTTAAACATAGATGATAAAAATACGATGCATTATCAAGCTTGCGAATGGGAAATAATTTTGTATATCTCGTTTTTTTTGAATGTAAATCCTTGACGATAATATTTTTTAAAGTAGTAGCTAAACTAAGATATATTTTGTTTCGCTTTTATTTCGGCAATCATTATTCTTACTTCTTCTTTCGTGAAGAATAGTTTGTCTTGTAAGACTTTTTCTAGAAGTATTTGATTTTTGGTGCCATAAAGAACAAGAAGAGTGTTAGCTATTTCCCTTGTTAATGCTTTGCTGTTTCTTAGTTCAGTCCTAATACAGCTAATGATTGACAATGCATGAGATATTTCAGTGGTTCTTTTTAGTGCAGCAAGAATAACTTCTTTGTTGTCTTTTAATTTTTCATTAAGTAATAAAAACACCCCATAGGCATACCAACTAGTAGTTTTTTGCAAGACAGCCAATGCTTGTTCTTTGGAAAATTTTCCTATCATTGAAATAGATGGTTGCGTTATTGTGTTGGACTTACTTCTAATAAAAAACGATACTATTTCGGCTTGCATCCATTTTTGGAAACTTAATTTATAATGTTTCATTGCTATAGTTTTATTATTCATGATTAATTTATCGTGAGCTATTAAAAAAAAATTCAATTATTTATATTCTTCAT
>JAQWCF010000086.1 GCA_028706105.1 Candidatus Margulisiibacteriota bacterium | reverse complement strand
CCCAACTTAAGGCAACAAATTGTGACCTAAAATTTTCATTCTCACTTTCATTAAGCCTAAACAAAATCTTTAATAATATACTTTCAGCAATAGGAAGAGAGAAACAGTTAAAAAGATCTCTCGACTACGCTCGAGATAACAAACCAATAGAGTTTACCCTGAGCGAGCTTTGCGAGTCGAATGGGCTCGAAATGACATAACGAAAAAACTACCAGACACTACTGCTCTCATTCTTCCCTTTAATTTCTCATAAAATAATCTAAAACATCTAAACCTCTACTTTTCAAGGAGAGGTCGTGGCACCATTGATATATTATAAAACAAAAAGATTATTCCGCTGAAGGTACCCTTTAGGGCGGAAGGGTGATTAACTATACAGATTGAACATCTAAGGCTATCTGAGACTTCAATTCCTCAAAAGAAGCAAATTTCTTGGATGGTCTTAAAAACTTAGAAAAAGAAAGCTTAACCTTCTGTCCGTAAAGATCTCCTGAAAAATCTATCAAAAATGCTTCCAGCTCCAATCGTTCTCCTTTATCTAGAAGACTTATTGCCACCTTATATTCACTATTGTCCTCTAATAGAACTTTACCAGAATATACTCCAGGCAAAGGTAATTGCTTCTTGTCATCTATCACTAAATTAATTGTTGGAAAACCTAAGGTTCTACCGACACCTTTACCCTTAATTACTTCTGAAAAGCAAAAAAACTCATAGCCCAACATATTATTTGCTTTGGTTAATTCCCCAGAAATTAAATGGTCTCTCACGGTTGTACTTTTTGCTATAACTCCATCAACTAACACTGGAGGTATAACGACGAGTTCTGTATTTAATTTATTTTTCAAAATATACTGCTCTATTTCTATAACCCCACCTTCTAGTCTCCTACCAAACCTAAAATCCCATCCAACAATAATCTTTTTAGGAGTAAACGTTTCTTCAATGAACTTCATAAAATGTTCAGCTGATTGTGCCGCAAAGCTTTTGTCAAACTCCACAAAAATAAAATTCTCATACAAATATCTCTTCTCTTCCATCACAGTTAAACACTTAATATCTTTGGAAAATAATGTTTTTGGTAGTGGCCAAAAAGCAAGCGCGTAATCTGCTTTGTTAAGTAATTCCATATGACCTAAGTGGCATCCATCAAAGGCACCTATGGCAATAGCTTTCTCTTTAACTTTAGCTAAATCCAACTGTGGATTATACTTACTTAAAAGCTTTAAATATTGCTTCTCGCTCATTATGCCTTCACCTCATAGAAAGAAGATAATTCCTTAGAATCTTTAAGTAAAAAATCTCCCACAGCTGTTCTCACTAACCCACTACATACCCCAACAGTACCCAAAACAACACCCAAATCATAAGCTATTGACCTAACATAAGTACCCTTGGATACTTTTGCTCTGAAACAAGCTTTGGGATATTCTTCTTCGGTAAAACTTAGTAATTCGAATTCATAAACAGTAACTGCCCTAGACTCAATTTCAACCTCGATACCTGCTCTTGCATACTCGTACAATTTCTTACCATCTTTTTTAATTGCAGAGTATTTGGGAGGGAACTGGTCTATTTCCCCAATAAACTGTGGCATTGCTTTTTCTATTTTTTCTTTTGTAATACCTACTGGTGGGACTTTTCTGACAACCTCACCAGCTAAATCATGGCTTTCTGTCTCTATACCAAAAGTTACTTCAAATTCATATTCTTTATCAACACCTGAAAGCTCTGTTAACTTCTTAGTAAAGCTTTTACCTACCGCCACAACTAAAACTCCAGTGGCTAAAGGGTCTAAAGTTCCTGCATGTCCAACTTTTTTCTCATTAGCTAAATGCTTAAATTTATTAACAACATCAAAAGATGTCCAATCTTGTGGTTTATTAATGTTATAAAATCCATGTGGAATATTGGGTTTACTCTGCATTAAAAACTCTCTGCGTACTCTTTAACTGTCTTTCTTATTTCTGCAATTTGCTTTGTAATTTCCGTTAAAGGTAATGTCGCACCAGCAGCACCAGGATGACCACCTCCACCAAACTTACCCGCAAGCTCTCTGACACTAACAGAGGCATCTTTGGAACGAAAACTTATTTTGATCATTTCCTCTACTCTTCTTACAAGCACCGCCACTTTAACGCCTTTGATAGCACGTATCTGGTCTATTAGTCCTTCAGTTAAAGTAGCGTTATCCTCAATATAGGAAAAAGCCACACTGTTTCCAAAAAACTCAACATTATTAATAGCCTTACCCAGCAACTGTAACTTGTTTAAAGTTACTTCCTCATATAGCCCTTGAACAATTTTAAAATATTCTTCCATCTCACAGATAGCTAGTATCTTGGAGATAATCAGAAATAATTCAGGATGAGTGTTCACAAATTGGAATCTTCCAGTGTCAGCTAAAATCGCAGTCAGTGTAGCTTTGGCTGTAATAACATCCATTCGCCACTCTACCTTTTCATATATTTTATAAAGAACTTCGCCTGTAGCTGCAGCTTCTTTTATAATATTTAAACTACCAAAAAAATTATTATCACCATGATGATCAATGTTTATTATCTTTTCAAATCCAGCTAGTGCGCTCGTTAATGGTCCAAGCCTATCCGGATTACTACAATCCAAAACAACGAGCAAATCAGCACCATAAGAAGCAATATCCTCTGCACTTACTCTATTATCAGCAAAACCAGGGAATAAGTTATTCCATAACTCTTCATCTAAATTATTAAAACAAAAGCGATAATCTTTGTCCTTCGACTCTAAATAACCACAGAATGAATACAATGAGCCAACAGCATCACCATCAGGGAAATCATGAGTTAAAAGCATAATTTTATTAGAATTAGAGATAAGCTCTTCTAACTCAACAATTTCTTGCTTTTCAATCATCATAGAATTTCCTCTGTAGTCTCCTTGGGCACACCTAGTGCATTTATCTTTTCGATTAAATCAGCACCATTTTTTATAGACTCATCCATCAAAAAAGTCAATTCTGGAACTTTTCTTAACTTCAACTGTTTAGATAATCTACTACGAATAAAACCTTTCGCATGGTTTATTTTTTCAAAATCTTTTGCAGGGTTCTTGGAAAAAAAACTTAAATATATTTTGGCATAAGAAATATCTTTAGTGAGATCAACATGAGGAATACTGAACAACTTAACGCTATCTTTAATCTCTTTACTAATGACTTCAGAAACTATTCTTTTGATATCTTCTGCAACACGAATATGTCGTTCAACCATAATATTATTTAGGTTTTACCTCTTTAAGAGTAAATACTTTTATTAAGTCGCCCTCAATATAGTTGTCAAACCCATCAATAACTATACCACACTCAAAGCCACTAGAAACTTCTTTAACGTCATCCTTAAATCTTTTCAATGAATCCAAGCTTCCATCATAGATCATTGTATTGCCACGATAAATTTCAATATCATTACCTCTAACAACTTTGCCTTCAGTAATAAAACAACCGGCAATCGCTCCAACCTTAGAGAATTTGAAAAGTTGCCTAACTTCTGCAGTACCTGTAAGTTCTTTTTGGAATACTGGTTTAATCATGCCTTTTGCAGTTGATTCAATATCTTCCAACATTTTATAAATAATACTATAAAGCTTAACAACTACGCCTTCATCCTCTGCCTTGTTCTTGATTTCAACTGGTATCCCAACATGAAACCCTATTAAAATACCATTAGAGGCATTTGCTAACATAACATCAGAATCAGTAATTAAGCCTATCCCACTGTGAACCACATGAATATTAGCATCTACAACATCGATTTTGTTAATTGAACCAAGAATCGCTTCTAGCGAGCCCTGAGCGTCTGCTTTGATAATTAAGTTTAAGGTGGTCATTTCACCAGCATTAATTTTTCTAGAAAACTCATCCAAGCTAACCGTCTTTTTCTGTTGACGCTTAAGATCAATAAGCTCATCAGCACGGCTCGTAGCTATCTTCTTTGCTTCCTTATCAGAAGTAACTACCTGCATAACATCTCCAACACCAGGGACATCAGACAAACCAAGAATCATTACAGGAGTCGATGGTCCTGCTTCTTTGATTTTATTGCCAGCATCATCAATCAGTGCCCTTATTTTTCCATGAACTGGTCCAATTACAAAAGGATTACCAACTCTTAGGGTTCCACTCTTCACCAACACAGTAGCAACTGGGCCTGTATTCTTTGACAAATTAGCTTCCAGGATAATTCCTGTTGCTTTTTTATTTGGATTTGCTTTTAATTCTTCAGTCTCAGCAACCAATAAAACCATTTCTAAAAACTCTTCTATTCCTATTCTTTCTTTTGCAGAAATATTAACGAAAATTGTTTTTCCACCCCATTCTTCAGGAACAAGGTCATAGTCGGCTAATTGTTGTTTAACTCTATCAGGATTGGCATCAGGCTTATCTATTTTATTAATAGCAACAATAATTGGTACCTTTGCAGATTGTGCATGATGTATTGCTTCTTTTGTTTGAGGCATAACTCCATCATCAGCAGCAACAACTAGAACAACAACATCCGTAACATTGGCACCTCTAGCACGAATTTCTGTAAAAGCTTCGTGACCAGGAGTATCAATAAATGTTATTTTCTTACCACTTATCTCCACTTGATAAGCTCCAATATGCTGGGTTATTCCACCTGATTCACCATCCACCACATTTGTTTTTCTAATTGCATCAAGCAACTTTGTCTTACCATGGTCCACGTGCCCCATAACAGTTACTACTGGAGGTCTATCTTTAAGGAACCTTTCATCCTCTCCAATTTCAGAAAGAAATATTTCTTCTCTTCTTTGTTGTTTTTTCTGAGAAACATCCGAACTTTTTTGTTCAAGCACTATATTATATTCTTGTGCTATCTCAGACGCTAACGCTAGATCAATACTCTGATTTAAGTTCAGCATCATACCTTTTTGTAAAATAAGCGTCATAACCTGTTTTAACGGAACATTAATCAGCTCGCATAAATCTTTTACTGTAATACTCTCGGCATTAATATCAACAACTTTGATTTCAACCTCTTCAGTAATTTCTTCTTTTTTTGAATCTTTTTTTTCTTTTTCATCCTCAAAAGGTGCAGGTTGTACTGGCATGACTACGTCTTCGATTGTGTCAGTCACCTTAGGTTGCTCTAAATCTTCCAGATATTTAATGACCTTTTTAATGTCCTCATCACTTAACACAGAGGCATGACTCTTTGCGTCTACTCCTACTTTTAACAAAACAGCTAATAGCGCTTTGCTCGTAAGTTCTAATTCTTTTGCTACCTCATGTACTCTCAAAATAATAACTCCTTAACCTTTCTTGCCAGCACCCTCTCATTTCGACAGGCTCAATGCATCGCCTAAAAGAGAGGATTTATAAATTATATTTTCTTTACAAATAAGTTACAGACTTTCTTTAACCTTATCAAATATCTCTTCATCTATGTTACTAGTAGAACTTTTAACTTTATGACCCAACTCTTCAAGCTTTACTAGAAAATCATTAACATCCATACCCAAACTAAGAGCAGCTTCATTAACTTTTATCTTCTTAGATTCTTCAGCTTCTTCTTTTTCCACCTCTGGTTTGGCTTCTTTGGCGTCTGCTGTTAATTCTTTTGCATTATTTTTTTCAGCCATTAACTTCTCGAGCAGATTAGACTCAAGGTCACCTTTTTTAGTAACATCAATGCTCCAACCAACCAATTTAGAAGCAAGCCTGACGTTCAAACCACCTTTACCAATTGCCAAAGATAATTGTTCATCATCAACCAAAGCTCTTGCCTTACGATTCTCTTCATCCACAATTTCTACTTTTACAACAGTAGCTGGTTTTAAAGAGTTTGCGATAAATACTTCTGGATCTTCGCTCCATTCAACAATGTCTACCTTTTCACCATTAATTTCTTTTAAAATAGTCTGAATCCTTGCACCCATTCTACCGACACAAGTTCCAACCGCACCTACTTGTTCATCATTAGATTTAACAGCAATCTTGGTTCTATAGCCTGCTTTTCTAGCAATTGATTTAATCTCAATTACACCTTGTTGAATCTCTGGTACTTCTAACTCAAACATTTTCTTCACAAAACCTTCATGAGATCTGGAAACAATAACCTCGGGACCCCTGTTTGTCTTAATAATCTCTACAAAAAATAACTTAATTCTATCTTTTATCCTGTATTCTTCACCAGGAATTTGATTCCTAAGATCAAGTATCGCTTCTGTTCTTCCAAGATTAATAAGGTAATTTTTGCCTTCTTTTCTCTGAACAACACCAATGATTAAGTTGCCAATTCTGTCTTTATATTCTTCAAAAATTGAGTTCTTTTCGCTCTCAATAATTCTTTGCATAATAACTTGCTTAGCCTTCTGGGCTGCTATTCTTCCAAACTCTGGAGGATTAAACTGTATCTCAATATCCTGACCATTCTTTACTTTAGGGTCATATTCTTTGGCTTCCTTAAGTGAAATCTCAAACATTGGATCTTCCACTACTTTAACAACAGTCTTTGTAACAAAAATCTGACCTTCGCCTTCTTTTTCATCCAAAACAGCCTTCAAGTTTTCCTCAGTACCATGATACCTTTTTGCAGCCATTACCAAAGCATCTTTTATTGCCTGCAATACATCCTCTTTAGATATACCTCTTTCAGCTTGTATCTGGTTCACTACTTCATGTAAACCTGGTATTTTTATCATTTCGGTGCTCCTTCATATGTCTTTATAAAATAAAAAAAGTGGGATAGCCCACCTTTGCTCACAGCTAGATTATTATATAACGATATAGCATATCCTACAAGTTTGCATTTAAAGCTGTTAGACCAAAGAGGTGTTGCTTCCTTAGAATAAACTAATAAAACTACATAATCTCTGATAAAGTCACAAACTGATATCCTTGTGCCTGCACATATTCAATTACTCGTGG
>JAQWCF010000085.1 GCA_028706105.1 Candidatus Margulisiibacteriota bacterium | reverse complement strand
AAAACTACTTTCGCTAAACCACCAGCATCAGACTCATTTTCATCAATTAATTCTGCTGTCCATCCCATATTATTAATATACCTACTATACATATCAAACAAATCCCTAGCAAAGATTGCTGCCTCTCCCCCGCCAGTGCCTCCTCTAACCTCCAAATAAGCATTATTATTGTCGTTAGGGTCTTTTGGTATTAGCATGACAAGCAGTTCGTTATCTAGCGTTTCTTTCTTATCCTTAAGCATTGCTAATTCTTCTCTAGCCATTTCAACTAATTCTTTGTTTTCATTTGCATCTATCATATTTTCAGCATCGTCTAAATCTTCCAAGATATTAATGTACTCGCGAAATTTTTTGACTGGATCTTCTAATTCCGTTCTAGTTTTATTTAAGTTGTTATATTTGGAAACGTCAGAAATTATTGCTGGGTTCGTCATTTGTCTTTCAACATCAATAAATTTTCTTTCTAAATCTTTAAACTTAGAAATTATATCCATTAGATAACTTCCTTCAGTGCAGCTATGGCAGCTCGAATCTCTTTATCACCAGGTTCGGCTGTGGTTAATTTCTGCAAGAAAATACCAGGCCAAACAAAAATATTGAGATACCAAAACTTATCAACCTTAGCGCTAAGTCTAATAATCTCATAAGCTATGCCAGCTACAACTGGAAGCATCAGAAGTTTCAGTAACACTCTAGTAAAAATTGGAAGAATTCCAAAAAAAGAAAACAAAACAACAGAAACGAAAATCAAAACAGCAATAAAGGAAGTTCCACATCTTTGATGAATCGGAGAATATTTTTTAACATTTTCAACAGTTAACTCCACCTTATCCTCATAAGCATGGACGGTTTTGTGTTCGGCTCCATGATAACGATAAATCTCTCTCATATCCTTCATAAATAATGTACTGATCAAAAAAATCAAGAAAATAGTAAGCTTTATTAAGCCTTCTAATAAATTTAAAACAAAAATGTTATGGATGCCTGAAAATTGCAAATATTTAAAAAATATTGCTGGAACCAATAAAAAAAGCCCTATAGAAATGGTTCCACTAAGCAAAAAAGAAAAACCTAATTCTTTTTTACTTAACTGTTCTTCGTTGGGCATGGCTATCTTGATAGAGTGAGTCAGAGCGTCCATCCCTATTCTAAACATATCAATTAAATTAAAAATGCCTCTCAAAAAAGGAAACCCAAATATTTTATTTTTTTGGCTAAAAGATACAAACTTTTTTTTATCAACTATTAAATTATCATTTTCGGAATAAACTGCTCTGGAAACATAGTCTTTCCCCTTCATCATCACTCCGGAAATTAGAGCCTGTCCACCAACTGCACCCATTATAAACCTCTTTCTTTTATAGCATTATTGCTAACGCCAGAAATTACACAATCTTGTGAATGTAACAAAGTATCCTCCATTTTATTGGAAGCAAATTTACTATAGCTAGTTCTACATGCATGAATCAATATGACTACCTTCATAAAGGTTTATTTCATATTATAACGACGTTTGAATCTCTCTACTCTACCTTCTGTATCAATTATCTTTTCTTGACCAGTAAAGAATGGGTGGCAAGCAGCACAAATGTCTACTCTAACCTTGTCACTTGTAGAAAAAGTCTTGTATTTAGCACCGCAAACGCATTCAGCATCTACTTTGTAAACTGTTGGGTGTATTCCTTCTTTCATTTCATCTCCTTGTATATCTAAAACATATTCCTAGAACTGTGATATTATAAAGAGAATAAGGGGTTAAAGTCAACTTGAAAATTCTTATAAGTTTCAAGTAAAATGTTTTATAAAGTTATAACATGAGGGGGACATCCGTGATAGACCAGATTATTATAGGTATTTATTTATTTTTAATTCTCTTAATAGGCATAATTGCTGGAAGGAAAAATAACGATTTTGAAAGTTTTGCTGTTGCAAGCAGAACACTTCCTCTTCTACTAATTTTTTCAACATTAACAGTAACCTTACTTTATCAAAACAACACTTTAGATAATGCTGAAAAAGTGTTTTTATTGGGAATTTATCATATCATAGCTTTATTTGGTTATAGTATCAGAGAATTCCTAATAGCTCGTTTTATAGCTCCACAAATGGACAAATATTCTAAATGTCTAAGCATAGGCGACATAATCGAACAACATTATGGCAAGACAGCTAAAATATTAACAGGAATATTTTCTGTAATATTATCCACTCTCATTGTCAGTATTTTGCTAACTGTTTTGGGTTATTTAATGAACTTATTTTTAGGAATAAACACAATTTATGGAGTTTTAATAGGAGCTGGTATTATTACCATCTATGCTTCTTTGGGAGGACTAAAATCTATCACCTATACTCATGTTCTTCAATTCTTCATGATAATAATCGTTATTCCCCTGATTATTTATTATGGTGTTACTCAAGCAGATGGATGGTCTAATGTGCTAAGTGCTGTTCCCAACAAACACTTAAGTATCTTTGGAAATATATCCTTTATTGCTTTTCTGTCTTTATTCTTTAGCTTCATGCTAGCAGAAACGCTCCTGCCTCCTTATGTTCAAAGATTACTTGCGAATAGAAATTCACAAACAGTATCCAGAGCTGTCCTGCTAAATGGAATGTTTTCTGTTTTTATTTTCATTGCCACTGGCCTAATTGGACTTATTGCTTTTGCTTTATTTCCTACAGCAGAAGCTAGTATTGCTTTACCAAAAATCCTCATGAGTATACTACCCATTGGGGTTAAAGGACTTGCCATTGCTGGTATTTTGTCGATTATCATCTCTTCTGCTGATTCATTTCTAAACTCAGCTGCAGTTTCAATCACCAATGATATACTAAAACCTGTTTTCAAGAACAGCAAAACTATAGCTTCAATAACTACGGCAAGAGTATTTACAATCGTTTTAGGAATTTCAGCTTCACTTATGGCAATTTTTATTAAAGACCTTTCTGTCTTGCTTATTTATCCTCTACTATTCTGGTCACCAATAATCCTTGTTCCATTAGTTGTAGCAATACTTGGATTTGGAGTGACAAAAAAACAATTATACCAAAGCGCCTTTGCGGGAATTTTAACAGTAACATTTTGGACATATGGCTTAAAAAACCTGTTTGAAATAAATGGACTAATTATTGGTGTTCTTGCGAGCTTATTTGTCTTTGTTTATTTGGCTTTTTTTGACAAAAAAACTCCAAGCCCCTAAATCCTTCTTCGGCAAGTCCAGCACATCGCCTCAAGGGGACTAGCAATCTCAAACTTGTTGCTGAGAAGTTTTAAATTAATTACGTCGGGTGGGAGGTTACTCTATGTTATCTCTTAATGCTTTAAGAAACTTTTCCATTTCCTCATGATCCTTACCCTTAATAATATGAGTAAGGTATGACAATTTGGCATTGATCATTTCTATTTGCTTTAGTGTATAAGGATTGAACATGATTTCTGCCAACAGATAATCATCTTCAGAAAGCAAACCTTTGGCTATTTCTAAATGTTTTTTAAATGTTGTACCTGGCGCTTCCTGATTTTTCATACAAGCGGCAAATACCATTGATGAAGCAAACGGAGTTGAAAGAGAATAAGCCGTTCTCTCGTCGTGTTCCTTGAAATTATAATCATAGATATTAAGCTTTAAGCTTTGATAGAGCTTTCTAAAAAAATCTTTACCCTCAGCATCGGACTCAGTAATAATAATTGCATTTTGACCTTTTAAGTGACTCATATCTGCAAAAGTAGGACCAAACATTGGATGCGTAGAAACAAATCTCATCCCCTGCTTTTGATAATATTCTGGCAACTCATTTTTAACAGAGGTTATATCAGAAAGGATACAAGTTTTTGGTAAATAAGGAATTACCGCGTCAAAGACTTCAGTTGTATATTGTAAGCTAACACAGTTTATTAATAACTCAGGCGCAAACTTCTTTAATTCGTCATAAGTTTTTAAAGGCTTAACTTTGCCTAAACTTTGAAGTTTTTCAGCACTCCTACTATATAGGGCTATTTCATTCTTTTCGGCCAGCACCTGCGCAAGCCAAGCACCCATTTTCCCTGCGCCGATTATGGCAATCTTCATTTAGGAACTCGCTTTCTTTTCTTTATAACAACCCATAAGTTTTAAATCCGTAGTCATTGGCTTGAGTTCTTTCATAACCTTCACAACTTTCTCGTCACTAGCTGCTCCTTCAAAATCCAAAAAGAAAACGTAGTCTCCTGGTTTGCCTGGAACTGATTCAATCCTACTTAAGTTAATATTGTTTTTTGCAAATAATTCTAATACGTGAAAAAGCGTTCCAGCCTTATGAATTGTTGAAAAAATAATAGAACACTTGGTTCCTTCTTCTTTGGCCTCTTCTTTAGCTATAATTAGGAATCTTGTCTTATTGGAAGAGATATCTTCGATATTTTCTTTTAGTACTTCCAAATCATAAAGTTCCGCACAAAATCTACTTGCGATAGCTGCAGCAAACTTCTTTTGCTCTTCTGAAATAAACTTTGCAGAACCTGCTGTATCGTAATAAGCGACTCCATGCAATTTGCTTCTTTCCAAAAAATGTTTACATTGTGAAAGTGCCTGAGAATGTGAATATACTTCCCTTATTTCTCTATGGTCAGCCTCTGGTAATGCTAGCAAGCAATGGTGGATGTCTAGGTCAACTGCGCCAACAACTTTTAAGGAAGTATTGATAAGCAACTGATTAACATCACCTAAAACACCGCCCAAAGTATTTTCCACAGGAATAATGCCTAAATCAAAAGAACCGTCTTCAACTCCTTGGAATATTTCTGCAAAAGTTACGCAAGGAATAGGAACAAGCTTCTCGTCCCAAGACTTCGCAGCAACTTCACTGTAAGCACCATGGGCACCTTGGAAACCAATTAATTTATAATCTTCTTCTTGAAAAAACTTACTATCTTTTAAAATAAGATCATAAATCTTAGCAATACTTTCTTTGTTTATTAAACTAGAAGATTTCTTAGAAATTCTTTCTAAGATTTGTTTCTCTCTTTCTTCATCCTTAACTTCTTTTTTAAATTTCTTTGAAATCAAAGCATATTCAGTTCTATCGTTGATTAACTTAAGTATCTGCGAGTCTATTAAATCTATTTTTCTTCTGATATTTTTCAAATCCATAGTTTACTCCTTATATGTGCTAAAGGCCTAAAGCTGAACGCTGAAAGCACTTTGCTGGTTATTATTTATCATCGTTAAATCAGCTAAAACCATAGCTGTTATAGCCTCAATTATCACTGGCACTCTTAAAACGAAAGCCAAATCATGACTACCTTTTATGTTTAATGCTTCCATTTTACTTTTTGCAAAATTAAAGGTCATTTGTTCTTGCAAAATACTTGCAGTTGGCTTTACCGCAACTCTAAAAACTAACTGATTGCCATTGGTAATTCCACCATTGATTCCACCACAATTATTAGTAGCAGTATGACCGTCTTGATCTATTATAATGTCATTATTCTTACTACCAGTAATTTCTGTCGATTTAAATCCATTTCCAAATTCAATGCCTTTAATTCCTGGTATTGCAAAAACACCATGCGCAATAAGGGACTCAACAGAATCAAAAAACGGTTCACCCAACCCAACAGAAAGACCATCAACAGTACATTCAATGACTCCTCCAACAGAATCTTTCTTGCTAATAGCTTTTTCTAAAGCTTCTTCAATATTAGTTGAACCACCTAACGATGTTAATTCTGCTTTGATTGACAACTGCGACATTAATTTCTTGGCCACTACACCTGCTGCGACTATAGCAAGTGTTAGCCTGCCAGAAAAATGACCACCACCACGTGGATCACTTAAGCCATTATACTTACGCTGAGCAACAAAATCAGCGTGCCCTGGTCTTGGCATATCAATAAACTGAGCATAATCTTTGGATTTTGTATTATTATTTTGAAACTGAATAGTTATTGGAGCTCCAGTTGTTTTGCCTTGAAAAATTCCTGTTAAAATTTCTGGCAAATCCTCTTCTTTTCTGGGAGTTGTGCCTTTTGCTCCACTTTTACGTCTAGTTAAATCAGAGAACATATCTGCTGCTGATAAATCTAGACCAGCTGGACAACCATCAATAATGCACCCCACTACTGGACCATGAGACTCTCCAAAAATGCTCATTCTGAATTGTTTTCCGAAAGAATTCATTGCACATTACCTCCTAAGTCTTTCAAGTCTTCAAAAAATTCAGGATAAGACTTACTCACGCACTGCGTACCCTCTATTATTACTGGTTTGTCTGCATTAAGCCCGGCAATCGCGGTAGCCATTGCTATCCTGTGATCTTCGTGAGAAAAAACTTTTCCTCCTTTAATTTTACCACCTTTTACAATCATTGTGTTATCGTCTATAACAACCTCAACCCCTAGCTTGGAAAACTCTTCAATTAGAACTTTCCCTCTATCGCTTTCTTTATGCTTAAGCCTAGATGTTCCATGAATCTTGGATTGACCAACACAATTAGCTGCTAAAACTACGAGAGGAGGAAATAAATCAGGACAATCGGTGGCATCAAACTCAAAGGCCTTAAGTTCACTCCTGTTTACAAGAATACTGTCAGCATCAACCAAAACATCAGCTCCTACCATTTTAAGCACATCAACTATAGCCATATCCGCTTGTTTAGAATCAAAACTCATACCAGAAAGCTCTATGTATCCACTGACAGCACCCGCAACTAATAAAAATGCAGCTGCACTCCAATCACCTTCAGCACGGTATTTCTTAGCAGGAAAAATCTGTTCACCGTGAACCGTAAAAACTTCATAATTATTATTCTCCACTTTGCCACCAAAAAAATTAATAATGTCTAGCGTCATATCAATATATGGTTTGCTTTTTAAGCTATCTACCTTAACAACAGAAACCCCTTCTGCTTTAGTCAAGGCAATCAAAAGTCCAGTTAATAACTGGGAACTGATAGAACCATCAACCTCAAGCTCAGAAGGTTCTATTGGGCCTTTAATCACCATTGGGGCAAAACCTTGTTGTGTGTCACAATCAACGCCTAAATATAAAAGCGCATCCTGCACCATCCCTAATGGTCGTTTTTGAAGTGAACCTTCTACCCGCAACGTTACTTCTCTGCCAGATAGTGCAATTATTGGAGCGAACATCCTCGCGCACAATCCTGATTCGCCACAATTAACCTCTGAAGAAATTGGGATAACATCACCTGCACTTTTAACAACAATTCGATCTGCCTCGGCTTTAACTTCTGCAAGA
>JAQWCF010000084.1 GCA_028706105.1 Candidatus Margulisiibacteriota bacterium | reverse complement strand
AACCAACATTACCAACAACATAAATCTTTTGTGCTTTAGTTCTTTGAATATTTTTAACTGTTTCCTGGACATCTTCAGCGGTAAACATTTCTCGATTTGGTTGTTTAAATAAATCTTGCTTATCTTTCTGAGTTATTTCCCAAATTGGTTGGCCAATGGCTAATATTTTGCTGACAAACTCGCCCTCGTCCTTAAAGGTTAATTCGCTTAGTTTACTCTTCGTCTCACTTAATAATGATGTATTAACAAATTCTTTAATTTTATCACTGTCCATTTCTTGCAAAATAACTTCGACTGGATTTTTAGAATTTCTAAATAATTCTCTCAAACCAATTTCTTTTTGATTTAAAATTTTTTTATCTACGCTAATTTCCTTATTTTCATTATTAACTATTTCCTCTTTCGAGTTAAACGTCGACTCCTGAAATGGTTTGCTTTCGGCTGGAATAAAATTTCTTTCGTATGACATATATTTTTATTATTTACCTCAATATTAGCACCAATCGTTCCAAAGTTCAATTCTCCCTAGCAAAAATAGCCCATGTTTAGGGCTATTTTTAATCTGCGGAGAGGGTGGGACGCACTTGGAACGATTTTTAATTGAAATCGCCAAAACTAATTATTTTTTTATAGTTTCTATTGAGCTTGAGCCGTGACTTGTTTTGCCACTCTTTTGCTTTTCATTTCTTTAACCTTTTCCGGTCTTACATACAAATCATCAAGTAATTCTAATGTAAAATCTAGAATTTCTTTAGCATCTTCAATTATTATTTCATCCAACCCGTCATTTTCGGGATGAGCACCATCATTACCTAAAAATCGCACTTCGGTAGCAATATCTGCCAAATCTGGGTGAAGTTTTCCTGCATTCTTAAGTTCGTCAATTTGTTGATATAATTTTTTATTTTTATCTGCACCTAAATTAACACACATTTTCTGGATAGATCTTCTGGCCATAACAACACTAGCCTTATAAGAAGAGATATTAAAACATTTTACTGCTTCAATATAATCATTAGCTATCCCTTCCGGGACTCTTTTATCAACTTCTGGCTCATCGGATGGAAAAACAATTTCAATTTGCAATTGTTTACTGTCATTTTCATATCTCGTTGGCTCGTTTTTAATAAAAATGGCTCTATCGCAATAATGGCAACGCCAGACACTTATCGGATAATAAATACCATTAAAATATCCCTTAGCGCTAAACTCACATGAAAATGTTGCTAAAGCTTTACAGTGTGGACATTTATATGTTGAATTAGCCCATTTAATATTATCGTGCATATATTTTTATAATTTACCTTCTTTTCTTTTGTTTTCTAATTCCAATTCTTTATCTTTTATTGGTTGAATAATTCTTTTCCATAGTTCGGAATTAATGAACTTTTCAACACTTTTTCTGGCCACTATATTTAATTTAAACTTACCATGTTTTAACTCGCCTAAAACTCTCTTATACTCATCTTCTGCTTTATCTAGTTGCCAAATTATTACAAACTCTGAAAAATCTTGTTCCAATTTATCCTTTTCTTTTTGCCACTGTTTGGGGAAATCGCTTTTTAGTTTATCTAAATCAATAAAACACAAAACCAAATCGTATGCCCTACCAGAAACAGCCCCTTTGCATTGCTCTAAAATATTTCTTGGAGATCCGCCTGAAGCATTGCCATAATTCGGAACCCAATTTTTTGTGTGGAATTTAAATTTATCTAGATCAATTAATTTAATTAAAAATTTTTTATCACCGCCACCTTCTCCAAAAACTAAAAAAGAGTATTTCATATGTTTTATACCCTAATTTTTGGAAAAGCTCCATAAACACCGGACATATATTTTGATAAAAAATTTTCATCTGGTCTAATCCCTTTAATTTTATTCAATCTTAAAACAGAACTTTCACTTTTATTATTTTTTTCTGTCAAAAATATTTGATGCATATCCAGTTTATTCATAAAACCAAGGGAATGGGATGAAAAAATTAATTGGGCAGTTTTGTCTAAATTTTCATCAATAAAATATCCAATTAATTTGTTTAATGCCTCTGGATGAAACCCGGATTCAATTTCATCTATAATTATAATACTGCTATTTTTCAAAGCACTTAAAATATTTGCCATTGCAAAAAATAAAGATTGTGTCCCTCTGGACTCGTAGCTTAAATCTAATTCATTGTTTTTTGAATTCGTTGTATGTATGCCTCTTACTGAAACAACAATCCCATCTTTTTTTTCTTCTTTCTTGATTTTAAATCCACTTAAACCAATATCAAAGTTTCTAATAAATGTTTCCATTTCTTCTTTTAATTCTTTATCTTGCAAATAAGTCTGCAGTGTTTTAATTTGATGAAAATCATTATTGATTTCCCCTCTTTCATTAATATTTGTCTTAAAATTAAGAAAATAATTATAAACTTTATCTATTATATCTACGGAATAAGACATTTTTTTAACAAAGGCAATAAAAGAAACGTCTTCTCTTATTTTTGGAATTGAATTTACTACAATATTTTTAAAATATTTTTTATCCAAATTGACAATATGATGATCTTCTCTAGAAAATATTTTTATAACTCTTGAATTTTTTTCAATTTTTTTTGCAGAAAGAGATTCCTGCAAAATTATATTTTTCTTTATATTTACATCATAGTAAAATATATAATCATCAGACTCAAACTCAATATAAAAGTGAGATTTTTCCTCGTTATTAAAAAATGTTTTATAAGCAATATCTTTAACAAGTGTATTTTCCTTTTCTACATTTCTGCACACAAAATAACTCAAAAAACTAAAAAGTCTCATCACATTTGTTTTGCCAGAAGCATTACCACCAATAAAACCGGCGACTTTAGTTATTTGATCTTCAGACTTTGATGTAAAATAATCATAAGTCTTTTTTTTGCTCGCTAAAAAATTAATTTCTTGTTCTTTTTGAAAAGAATAGAAATTGCTAAATTTTACTTTTCTTATCATATAGGTGTAAATTATTAATATCCTTCATAATAGCACTATTAAATATAAAAGGCAAGTTAATACAAAAAATTGTATTAAATATCTTTTCTAAAAAAATAGCAATAAATTAATAAATCTATTTTTTTATCTAATATAAAGTAAAAATAACAATGAAATCTGACGGAATCAAAAATAAACTAGAGTCTTTTATCTCCGAATACCAAGAAAAACTAGGCACTTTTAATGGCTCCCTGGTTATTTATGATTTTGTTGAGTTTATAAAAACAGAGCCGGCTATTAAGGCAATAATGAAAGACCAATTTGCCTATTTTGAAAGCCAGAAAGATATTATCGTAAAAATGACCGATGACGAATTTGATGACCACTTATCTAACAAAGTCGCCTTTGACCCAGAAAATCCAAATACTTGGCCTAGCAAAGATGTTTTTACCAAGGAGCATAATATTGCCTCGGCTATTATTAAAGACTCTCGGCCGTTTAGCCCTATAGAGCTACAACTTCCTGTCAGTTTGGGCTATCTTGCTATTATCCACGAGGCAGTGAGTAAGGCAAAAGAAGAAACAAAAGATAATCCTGATAAGTCCAAAGAAATTACGCAAGTTATAAAAGAGCTATCAACAACTTCACTGCCTTTCAGATATAAGGATAAAAACGAGGAAAAATCGCTTTCCTTGATTCTTCCAGTCTATTGCCTGAATTGCCTGGCGGTCGTTAGCTCTTATATATTCAGTGAATTAGATGCTAAAGAGTTTTTAAAAGGCAATAAGCCTAATCCTCCGATTACTTTTGATAAAGATGATAGTCTTCTAATTATCAATGGGACGAGAATAAAAATCTCTCGTCTTGCTGATAGGTCTATCGATCATTATATTCTTGAAGCTATATTTGAAAACGAGGATATATCAGAGGAAGTCTATTTTAAAGATGTTGCTAAAAGAATGGACGAGTTCGCCGATTACGATAAAACCAAAGACTGGCGTAAATTCTATCGTGCCTGCGAACATTTGAATCAGAAAATCCAAACTGATACTGATAATAGAGTAATTGGTTTTATTGAATCACACACTGGTACTAAGGCTTGGTGTAAAATTAACCCTAATTATTTGAAATATTAGCTAGACTACTACAATTTAATACTCTTTACCCGTAATTCGGGGTAAGGCCATTTCCGTAAACTACCAATAGAAAAAATATTGGTAGTTTTTTTATGGCAATTTATGACAAACAACTGATATCGGAAGCTCGGGAATACTTTAGCGGACTATACGAGCGACAAATAACTCCTGACGAGGCGGAATCTTTTTTGAAATCTTTAGTTAATTTATACGATTCTCTTTCTAGCAAGGAATAACTCTTTTTTTCTTTTCGGCGGTTCCCCCGTAGGGGGAGCCGAAAAGAAAAAAGTTATCCTTGTTAAAAGAACTTCTAATTAGAAATAGATAATAACAAATATATGAAACAACAAGATAATAAATACTTATCTAATCGTAAATTGGTTAAATCAGGCTCCTTGCTTGAGATATATCAATTCGGCCGGGATATTAATCTGGGTAGAAAAATCAGACATATCAAAACAGAAGAAGAAAAGGCCTTGCAGACAGATAGGCCTAAAGCTACTGCCGAAGAAAAATTAAAGTTTTCCGCTCGTCGGGCAAGACGAATGATTAAACGGCTAATTATGGCTAATTGCTTTTTATGGTTTAAGGATAAGGGGAAACCTTATCTGCCAATTACTTTAACTCTGACTTTTGCCAAGAACATTACTAACTTAAAGAAAGCTAATTATGAATTTACCAAGTTTATCAGACGGCTTAACTATGAAACCAACGCTATTGAGGGCAAAGATTTAAAACAAAGTAATTTAAAATATCTAGCGGTCTTTGAACTACAGAAAAGAAAAGCGATTCACTATCATATGATTTTCTTTAATCTTCCATATATCAAAAATGTTTATCGGCGAATGTATAAAATCTGGGGGCAAGGCCGAATAATGGTCGGCGGGAAAGACAAAAACTTTAATAAGGTCAAAGATCAGGCACAATTAAAAAAGATAATCTTCTACTTTATTAAATACATTCAAAAATCGGTCTTTGAAAATGACTTCCCTCGGCAGAAGAAATATATCGCTAGTAAAGGACTGCTTAAACCGCAAGAAAATTCATTTGTGGAAGTCGTGTCGCTTGTAGAATCAAAACTGCCTGCCAATTCTTTAATCTATAAATATGATGGCGAAACGGAATATAACAATAGCGATATTAGAGATACAATCGGACAACCGCAAAACTTTCTCCGTTGGTTTAATTATCAGCAATATGATTTATCTGATAATCCTGATTTGGATAAAGAAATAAGCCAGCTATTAACTGGCTTATCCATAGACGATATTGATTTTTAGCTTGTTCTTTAGTATATTAATAGTATTCACTCAATTCCATTGCTGCCAAAGGTTTTTTTATTAAAAACCTTATTTGTCGCTCGAAATGGGCAGTTCTGCCATACGATAAGTTAGCCTTTGGTTAATTTGGAGTTGGGTGAATCAGGACTGCCCTTTTTGAATACAAAAATCCTCTAACCGAAGTTAAAGGATTTAAAAAAATATTTATAATTAACCCCTTTCCCACCAATTACCAAACTTAGCGACAATAAATAATATGACACAGGCAATAAGAAGAGTCCATCCGAAAGTTTTAGCAAATGAGCCATCGCTACTGCCAAGAGCCATTAAAAGTCCAATTACTCCGCCAACCCAAGAAATCAATTTTAACATTTTCCAAGTTTTGCCAGTTTTAACAATTTTTTCAATATTAAGATCTGGCACTCCATTAACCGCAACAGTTTGATTAGCTGGCTCTTGTTTAAAAACATAGCCACAATGCGGGCAGCTGGGAGCCTGGTCGGAAATTTCCTGACCGCACTCTAAACATTTAATTAATGGCATAAAGTTTAACTAAATTAATATATTTAAATTATACCATAAAACCTAATAATATGACTACAAATGACACAAAAACCAAATATGCTCTCTACTGCCGAAAATCTACCGAGGACAGCAGTCGGCAAATTCTTTCTCTAGATTCACAAGAGAAAGAAATGACAAGCCTAGCCGAAAGCCTAGACTTAAATGTGGTTAAAACTTTTCGAGAAAGTAAGTCCGCCAAAAAACCTGATAACCGTCCGCAATTCACCGAGCTTATCAATTTGATCAAGCGAGGGCAAATTGACGGGGTTATCTGTTGGAAAATAGACAGGCTTTCTCGCAATCCGATTGATAGTGCAACTATTCAATGGCTATTACAGCAAAACCAACTAAAAATAATTCAAACAATGGAAAGACAATATCTGCCCGGTGATAACGCTTTGTTATTCAACGTGGAAAGTGGAATGGCTAATCAATATATTTTAGATTTAAGCAAAAATGTAAAAAGAGGTATTAAGGCTAAACTGGAAAAAGGGGGTTGGCCTAATTTAGCCCCAATCGGTTATCTAAATAAAGATTCTAAAATTATTATTGATAAGGCGAGAGGAAAATATATTGTTAAAATATTTGAGTTATACAAAACTGGAAAATATAGCGTAAAAGAAATATCAGATACTTTATTTAAAGAGGGATTCCGCAGTCGGGCGCATAATAAATATCATAAGAGTAAGATTCATAAAATGCTGTCCGATTCTTTCTACTGCGGAATTATGGAAAAGCACGGGCAACTTTACGAAGGCAAGCATGAGCCGTTAATTTCTAAAAAACTATTTGACGAGGTGCAAGAAATGCTGACTAAAAAATCTCATATCAAAAAACAAAATATTCCTTTCGCTTTCAGAGGAATGCTCAGATGTGCTAAGTGTGGCTGTCTGCTAACAGCCACTAAAAAGAAAGGACGACTAACATATTACTATTGCACGAATGGCAAAAATATCTGTAATGAGCATAAGGCCTATATCAAAGAAGAATATTTATCTAAAGAATTAAATACTATTTTTGATAAACTGGTCTTTAATGAAAGAATAGTTAATCTGGTCTATAAGGCTAAGTTAAAAGAAAGCTCTTCGGCTATATCCTATTTAGACGAGGCTATTTTAAACCTGGATAATCGGGTCAAAACGCTTAATGAACGCAAAAGAGTATTACTTGATAGCTACCTAGATAAAATTGTTTTAGAGGCCGACTATAGGGCTAAGAGCCAAGCAATAGACAACGAGCTAGTCCTTATCACTAGAGATATGGAAGAGTTAAAAACTAAAAAATCTAACCAGGATAATACTACTTTGGAACGGATAAGAAATGCATTTTTAGAGCCTAAAACAATGCAAAAAGAGTTTTTATCTAAAAAACCAGACGAACAGCGAAATACTCTAATAACCTTACTTTGGAACGCTGAAATTAGCAATAAAAAAATCGCTAATATTTCATATAAAGAGCCATATAACATACTCTCTAAGATTGAAAATAAAAGCGATTTTTCTTCAGTGCGGAGAGAGAGGGATTCGAACCCTCGATACGCTAAAATAACGTATAACAGGTTAGCAACCTGTCGCTTTCAGCCGCTCAGCCATCTCTCCTTAATATTCAAATAATTTACATAAAAAAAGCCAATA
>JAQWCF010000083.1 GCA_028706105.1 Candidatus Margulisiibacteriota bacterium | reverse complement strand
TCGTAGCCACCTTCTGTTAGGATAAAGCCTTCTCTTAATCTATTGATAGCTTCGGCAGTAATTGTGCCAGATATTTTTGCTATTTCCTTTAAATCAGTAGTTAGCAGAATGTCCAATTCTGAGCCTAAAGAATTTATTAAATGAAAGTATTTTTCTGTAATAGCTTTTGATCTAGGGTTCTTTTTGTTATCAAGCTCAGCCAGCAATCCTGCTAAGGGAGTGATTGACCAGAAGGTCTGTTTGGATTTAGCTTCCGAGGGGTCCGTCCGATCAGCTAACTCCGCAACCCGATACATTACACCTTTAGTCACAGTTTTCCCGCATGTAGAACAGAGATTATTGTGTTGCACTGTTTCTAGGGGAGTCCAATTGATTTTGCAATCGCGATGTCCATCATTGTGGTACTTGCCTTCATCGGGAAAAAACTCGATAGTCCCTATAAATCCCTTATCGTTTTTCAAAGCATTATAGATGTTGTTGTAGCCTATCTCTACATCAAACACATTGGCTTCTCTGCCAAGTTTGTCGGGCGAATGTGCGTCGGAGTTAGAAACT
Organism: Candidatus Margulisiibacteriota bacterium; assembly: GCA_028706105.1. Classification (NCBI taxonomy): domain Bacteria; kingdom Bacillati; phylum Candidatus Margulisiibacteriota; species Candidatus Margulisiibacteriota bacterium. The sequence goes on along the minus strand of JAQWCF010000083.1, from coordinate 7,015 downwards.
AGTCGATATTTGTCTAGGAAAGAACATATTCTATTCATAGGCGGGTCACTGGAAAGTCCAGTTTCTAATGCGAAAATCTCAGAAGACAAATCTTCGTAACATTCTTCGATGCTATCAAAACCAGACTTGGAGCCAAGCACAGAAAACCAGGGTGTCCAAATATGTGCAGGTATTAGATAAGAGTTGTTTCCACTTTCAAGTAACATTTCTAAAAGTATTTTTGAGTCTAGTCCAAGTATTGGTCTTCCGTCTGAACGTATATTGCCAATCTCCTCTATTTTAGCTTGAAAAATACGTACTGTGTCAAAGTCTGGCAGAATACATATATTGTGAACTTTTCGAGTTTTATTGTTTTTTTTATAGATGTTGCTAATCTCGGTTGTTGGCATAAAGTATACGGGTTTTTCTTGTAATACATTGGAGAGATTTTTTGTTTCTGGAAGTTGGTATTCTTTTTTTAAAGTGTACAGCCCATTTTCGGAAGATTCTAGTTTTGTTTCTAGTTCATTGAGCCAAACAGGGTGTATGCAATCTCCGGTTCCCATTACTTGGATTCCTTTAATTTTAGCCCAATATTCTAAATGTTCAGGAGTCAGAAGGGGGCTAGTTGCTCTAGAGTATTTGGAATGTATATGTAGATCGGCGATGAATTTTGGCATGTGGTATTTTACTTTGTAATAATCATTCTTAACGCCATTACTAGCATCACAATTCCAAAAATTTTTCTTAAAACAGTGTTACTTAATTCCAGCGCTAAATTTGCACCAAAAAAACTAGTCAAGACAAAGGCAATAGCTATCCAAAACGTAGCTCTAAGGTCGATATTCCCAGTTTTGTAGTATTGCATGACTGCGAATATACTTATTGGCGGCAACATGATAGCCAGCGACGTGCCTTGAGCCATATGTTGATTAAATCCAAGCAAATAGATCATCCCTGGAATCATAATGATGCCAGCTCCAATCCCAAACAGTCCACTTAAAACTCCTGCAATAGATCCTACGATTAAACAGATTATTATAAAATTCATTTTTTCTCCTTTATACTATGACCTTGGTCGGTCCCAATTTTTCGTCCAATTGAAATAATTCTTCCTTGTACACATTTTGCACAGTCGTCTCCACTTTCATCCACGCAAGGCTTGTTTGGATATAATTGATACATTTTTCTGTATTTTTGAGGGGTAGCATTGGGCATAAAGACATTTGCTCCTCTTTGTAAAAGCAGATTACGTCCATTCGGCTGTATAGCATCAAATGCTGTCGTTGATGGTATATGTGCTTTTGGGTTTAGCAACCGCAGGATAGCAATAACCTTGAAGAATATTTCTTTTTCAAATGGGTTAGCTATATTTCCAAATGGTGTATCTGGGTGTGGAATAAAAGGTCCAATTCCAATCATGTCTAAATCAAGTTTTGTACAGAAAATTATTTCTTTAGCGAGACCTTCAAGTGTTTGCCCAGGTATTCCAATTAAAAACCCAGATCCTGTTTGTATGCCAAGTTTTTGCATGGTTTTGATACATTCTAATCTTATAGTTAAATCATCATCTGGATGTGCTTTTTTGAAAAGTAGTGGGTCTGAACTTTCGTAGCGAATAAGGTATCTGTCCATTCCTAATTTTTTCCAGTGTAGCAAAGTTTCTTCATTTTGTTCACCAAGCGAAAGAGTTATTGCTAGTTTAGTTTCTTTTTTGATTTGTTGCAGGAGACCCCCAATATACTCTTTTGATAGCTTATCGTCTTCTCCAGCTTGTATAACTACAGTTGTCATGCCATTTTTTTCTAAATCTTTACACGCTTGGAGTATTTCTGCTGTTGGCATCCTGTACCTGTTGATGTTTTTAATTTTTGAACGTATACCGCAGTAATTACAGCTTTTTTTACAGTAGTTAGATATCTCAATAATGCCACGCAGATAAACATTGTCGCCCATATTTTCTTTCCTAACCATGTCCGCTTTTTTGTATAATGCAGAGAGATCCTCAGTTTCAGCTTCGAGCAAAGTTAATACTTCTATTTCAGTTAACATTTTCAAGCTCCTCTAAGGCAGAAGGAAATGGTTTGAGTGCTCTTTCAAGTATTCCATGTAAGTAGGCGATTAGTATCCCATAGTTAGTGACAGGAATATCCTCTTTGCTCAAGTCGTCTATTCTGTTCATTATCAAGGTTCTGTTTACCATGCATCCGCCACATTGGATCACCAAGGCGTAGTCTTTTGCTGTGAATTCTGGCTTTGCTCCGACTGCAAAGTCAAAAACTAGATCTAATCCAGTATATTGTTTGAGCCATCTAGGTATCTTGACTCTGCCAATGTCCTCAGTAATTGGCTTGTGTGAGCAAAGTTCTGCTACAAGTATTTTGTCTCCATTTTTTAACTTGTTAATCTGGTTAACGCCTCTTACGTATTTGTTTAGGTCTCCCTTTTGTCTGGCAAGCAGAATAGAGAAAGATGTAAGTAGAATATTCTCAGGTACGTCTGTATTAGATTGTTCAAATGCTTGGCTATCAGTTATAACAATTTTAGGTTGTTTTTTAAGTACTTGAGTAAGGGTGTGGTGCAGGTCTTTTTCTTTGACAACTGTACAGGGAATGTTTGCATCTAAACATTCTCGGATAGTTTGCACTTGAGGTAAAATTAGTCTCCCCTTGGGAGCTTCTGCATCAATAGGAATTACAAGGACTACATTGTCTCCAGGGGCAAGTAAATTTAGTAGTATTGCAGGCTCTGGTATTTTTGCTTCTAGTTCTTTTATAATAGCATTTTTGACTTCTTCTACACCAAGGTTATTCACTATAGACGTAGGGTAAATATTTTGTTTAGTATCAGCGTATACTTTAGTTATTTGAGAAAATTGCTCTTCAGAAATTAAATCCGTTTTGTTTAAGACAAGTACTGTTGGAATCTTTTGTTTGTTTAGTTTATTCAGTAGGTTTTTTTCAAAATCACCATCTGATGTGTGTTCAAGCATTAAGACTGCTAAGTCGGTTTTTTTTATTACCAGCTCAGTTTGTTTAATTCTTTGTTTGCCTAGTTCGCCTTCGTCATCTAAACCTGCTGTGTCTATCAGTAGAACTGGACCAATTGGTTGAAGCTCGTAAGCTTTTTCTATTGGGTCAGTTGTAGTTCCTGGTATTTCGGAAACAATAGACATGGGCTGTCCAAGCATAGAGTTTAGAAAAGATGATTTACCAACATTTCTTTTTCCAAAAATGGCAATGTGAATTCTGTTCCCTTTAGGTGTTTCGTTCATGATTTATTTTGCGTATAAGTGAAGTAATTGTTCAGCGCTATAATCCTTTCAGGTTTTAATAATTCTTCATCAGTAAGATTCATCCAATCATAGTAATATTTTTAAGCTTCAAAAGCAATTCGATTATTTAGTGTAAATAGTCGGGAAAATTAAAAATTATGAGCGATATATTAAGTATGAACTATAAAATCATTTCTTTTAATAATATAGTGTTAGAAAATGGCTTGGTTGCTTGGAATCATTCTGCCTTTGATTATAATACTTTAGTTTCTTGGTTGGAGCAGAATAATGATTTAGAGCTTGCAGTTCCAACATTACTGTATAATGTTTATTTAAAATATAAGAGTATTATTGATAATTTATCCGAGCTTAGCCAGAAGAGCGTGACTGATATCATTGATGATATTTTAACGACTCTTCCTCCTAAAAATGAGTATGAAGAGTCTTATGGATATGCAAATCATTTAGCTATATTTAAAATAGGCGTATTAATAAATGTTGTTTATAACCAAGGACATGATAACCCAACACAGATTACGGAGATGTTAGCCCAATTGGTTGATTATGCAAATGATTCACAAGCGGAATGTTTTCAACTGTCCGTTAATTCTGCCTGTAAGTTTTTTATAAAAAGGTATTCGTCATATGCTAAAGAGATTCAATCTATAATAGCTACACAGAAACATAAAAAAATGTTGGCTCAAATTGATAGGGGAAGAATTAATTAGCTGTTAGCAGAAAATATCTCGTTGTCCGTCTTTGATTTTCTGGAGAGAGTTCATCGCAAATTCTCGTATTTTGTCATCAGGAAGATTTCGTAAAGCTTCGGCAATAGTTTGTTCTCCAATTTTTTTCGTTTTTGGTGAAGCATAATCTTCTAAATATTCTTGAAAGGTTATTATTGCATTAGGTGAACATTTCTTTTTAATGTCACCAGGTTTTGCGTATTCCATAAAGTCTAGCCCAGTACGTCCTAAACGGTAACAGCCAGTACAGAAAGAAGGAATATGACCATGTGCACAGACATCATAGATGACATCATCTAAATTACGATGGTCACCAAGCGAGAATTGTTCAATGCTATCAACTTCGCTGTAGCCACCAGGATTAGTCTTACTTCCAGCACTGATTTGAGATATACCAAGGTTTAGGGCCTCGCTTCTTGTTTCAGCTGTTTCTCTAGTGCTAAGTATTAGACCAGTATATGGAACTGCAAGTCTAAGGATAGCAATCATTTTTTTGAAATCATCATCAGAGACAGGATAAGGTGGCGCAGAGGCTATTTCTGATCCTGTTGCAGGTTCAAGTCTAGGTATGGATATTGTATGTGGTCCCATTCCAAATTTTTGTTCCAAATGTTCAATGTGAGATATTAGAGCAAGGACTTCGTACCTATAATCATACAAACCAAAAAGTACGCCAATTCCTACGTCATCAATTCCTGCCTCAAAGGCACGGTCGATAGCAGTAATTCTGTAATCATAGTTACGTTTAGGACCTTTAAGATGAAGTTTTGCATATGTTTCTTTGTGATATGTTTCTTGAAAGAGTTGAAATGTTCCGATATTACGCTCTTTTAACCTTTTGAAGTCTGCTATTTCTAGTGGAGCTAAGTTTACATTTAGTCTTCTTATATTATTTTTTCCGTCTCTGGCCGCATAAACTGTATCTATTGCTTTTAGCACATAGTCTAACCCTTCTTTTGGATAAGACTCTCCAGCTACCAGCAACACTCTTTTTTGTCCTGTTTTTAGCAGAGCTACAGTTTCATTAGTGATTTCTTCTTGCGATAAGGCTTTTCTAGCGATGCTTGTATTGGTGCAACGGAAGGCACAATAAACACAATCATTTTTGCAAAGATTAGAGATGTAAAGAGGAGCAAAGATTACTAGTCTGTTGCCATAGATTTCATTTTTAACCCAGTTAGCTGTTTTTAGTATTTCACTAACTCCAGCTTTATCTGTTGTATTTAGAAGGACAGAGACCTCTTGCATAGAGAGTCTTTCTAGTCTTTTGCTTTTAGCAAGGATATCTTTTAGTTCGGAATGAGTCGGTCTATAGTTTAGTGCTTGTTGTATTTTTTCGTTGTTAATAATCATGACTAGTTAATGATAATACTTTTAGCATTCATTATCAAACGGTTTTAAGTTTAATAATGCACTTGCAATTTTGTATATATTGCTACGATAATTTAATGTAAAGAATAAGATAGATGAGGATCAGAAAATGAGAATAAAAAAATATTTTGTAAATTTCAAGCTAACGGCATTTAACCTATACAATTCGGTTATGAGAAAGAAAAAAGTTAAAAGTAAAAAAACAAAAATTTATTCAATTTTTCAAAAACCAAACAAAATGAGCTTGGTTAGATTTGCGATTCTGTATAGGAATAGAGGAGGCTCTTGTGACAACAAAGAAATAGCTAGACTTCGAAGGCTAGTGCTTGGCATTGAAGCAACAGTCGGCTCCGTAAAATATTTTGCCCTTCCTGTACTAATAGGAGGTAGCATAGTTGGATACCCGGTTTTGTCTGTGGTGATTTCTGTTTTATTAACATTTGCAGGTGGGATTTCAAGATTAGCAGTTTTATTGCATTCTCGTTTAACTCATCCCGACGCTAAGTTTCACCCTGTTATCTATTTAATGACTTTGGTTCCTTTTAATGTAGGGTTTATGTATACAATGCTTGCTTTGAATATTCCCGGACAAGACCCTAGCGTTTTAAAAGAAATGAGAGATATCACTTACAAAGTTCTTTGGAGTTTACATCGTTCAGCTTTAAAGAATAAACTGAAGCCAGAAGAGGTTAGGATTCTTTTTAATAATATACTTAGGTTGAGTTGGGATATTATGAAGTATCAAAATTCTCATTTTTCGGTTAAGGGAGACGAGCAGAGGAAACATTTCATGGTACTTTCGGCAAGTTTAGAAAAAAAACAGAGAAAAAAAGCTACAAAATATTTAAATTCAGGCAAACGTGTGATTCTTATAGACTCTACAAATAGGATTTTGCGGTTTAGTAAATATTTGAGACGTAAGTGTGGCACTGAAATTTTGAAAAGAATATATTATTATGATTTTTATCAAATGTTTCCTGATTTTTCAGAGGCTACTGAAAATAAAGGGAATCAATATATTAGACATATGTTTGATAAGGAAGGGGAGTTGGATTCCACTCTTCATAAATATGAACAATAAGCTTGTTAGTTTAAAATAAAAATTGTTTATACAAGCCAGTTAAGGAAAATATTGTGGATTTTTAAGCCGAAAACATAAGAAGCTTAGAAGATTAGAATTACTGCAACTTTTAAATTATCGCTTCGATAACTGAACATGAAGAATAAGATAATTGCAGATAAAAAAACAGAAATAAGAAAACAAATCTTGCAGCCTAGGGTAGCTTTATCTGTTATCCGTAATCTAGCGATACAACGGGATAAAGCTACCCTAGATATTCAGCCAGTAAAAAGTAGTAAGGCTAATATATATTCGATTTTTCAAAAACCAAACAAAATGAGCTTGGTTAAGTTTGCTATATTGTATAGGAATAGAGGCGGTTCTTTTAACAATAAAGAAATCGCTAGGATTAAGAAGCTTGTCCTTGGTATCGAAGCAACTGTCGGCTCAGTTAAATATTTGGTAATGTCCAGAAATGTTTGCAATTTCATCGTAAACTCCATATACCTTAAGCAGCAATTTCTGACAAAATATTAAATTGTTCTTTAAATTGCCTAACTACTTCTTCTAAGAAGTCAGGATTTA